>JARLIU010000314.1 GCA_031291595.1 Ancalomicrobiaceae bacterium
CGGGCATCGCTGCCCGTTTTCCGCCGTCTCAGCCTGTCGTCGACTTCGGTCCAATCTCCACTGCGATCCCGGAAGATCGGCGTCCCATGCGGTGGAGTCTCGACCGCCAATCGAGAAGAATCCGCTAACGGGGCCGCTCCGACGCCGGCATGGTGAGCCGAGCGTTAATGTCGAGGCGAGTCGGGCGGGCCCGCCGATCGGTGCCGGATCCGAGCGGCATGGCGAAAAGTGAGTGCGGCATTTGCCATCGATGCCGCTCCAACTCCCAGGGCGCCGGCCGACCAACTGGAATGGGACCAGCGCTCTATCTTTTTGTTCGAGCATCGGAATCAGCCCGGAACCGGTTCCCACTTCCGGGTCCGATGCCCAAGATGCCGATCGCGCCGTGCGCTTGAACCCGCCTGGGCCCAAACTATCACAAACTAGTGGAGCGAATTCGACATTTGAGTCCCAGCGCGCGGGGAGAGACGAACTCAAATGTCGAATTCAAAGCTCCACTAGATTCAATAAGTTGCTAGTGGCCCTTTGACTCCGACATTTGCTTCAGCACGTGCGGCAAGTGGGACGCAAATGTCGGAGTCGGACCACTAGCCGAGCCCGCCGGCGTTGCGGACGAAGGCCGCGACCTCGGCGATGCCCTGTCCGGAGCGGATATTGGTAAAGACGAACGGCCTTGCCCCCCGCATGCGCCGGGAATCGCGCTCCATCACCTCGAGCGAGGCGCCGACCATCGGCGCGAGGTCGATCTTGTTGATGACCAGGAGGTCGGAGCGGGTGATGCCGGGCCCGCCCTTCGACGGGATCTTCTCGCCCGCCGCCACGTCGATGACGTAGAGGGTGAGATCGGCCAGTTCCGGCGAGAAGGTGGCGGCCAGGTTGTCGCCGCCCGACTCGATCAGGATCAGGTCGAGATCGGGGAAACGGCCGCGCATCTCGACGATCGCCGCCAGGTTGATGGACGCATCCTCGCGGATGGCGGTGTGCGGGCAGCCGCCGGTTTCCACCCCCATGATGCGTTCGGGGGCGAGGGCACCGGAGCGCACCAGATATTCGGCGTCCCACTTGGTGTAGATGTCGTTGGTGATGGCGGCGAGGTCGAACTCGTCGCGCAACTGCTTGCACAAGGCGTCCATCAGCGCGGTCTTGCCGGAACCGACCGGGCCGCCGATGCCGACGCGCAACGGCCCGTTCGGCGATTTCTGGCGGGCGGGGCGGGCTGATGCGGGGGCGTCGCTCATGATCTGAACAGTCTCGTATATTGGGTTTCGTGACGCATGGAGGCGATATCGGCACGCAACGTCGCGCCGCCGATGGCGTCGAGATCGGCGGTCATGGCCCAGTCGGCGAGCGCCAGGGCGCGCGGCGCCAGACGCGAAACGATGCCGAGGCCGTCGGTCTGGCCCAAGGGTATGGCGCGCACGCCGGCCGAGACGATATTGGCGACAAAGCACTGCAGGAAGAGGGCAAGCGCCGGCTTCAGCGCGATGCCGTGGCAGCCGGCGGCGGTGCCGACCGCCACCGGATAGGTCCAGGGAATGGTGTGGTACCGGTCCCGCAGTCCGGCTTCGGCCGCCTGCCATTCGGGCGAGCCCCAGGTGTCGGAGATCGCCTTGGCAAAGGCCGTGCCTTGCGCGCCAGTCTCCAGCCGGCGTTCGCGCGTCGGGCTGAGCGCATCGGCCAGTTCGGCAACGGCGGCAAGGGCACCGAAGTCGGCAGTCGCCGCGGCCCGCCAGGCGTGGGCGAACAGGATGGCGTCGTTGCGGCCGGCGCCATGGTCGAGAATGTCGACAAGCCAGGCCTCGAGCGCCGCGGCTGATGGCACCGAGCCGTCCTCGATCGCCCATTCGAGGCCATGGCTGTAGGTGAAGCCGCCGACGGGGAAGGCCGGCGACAGCCACAGCGCGAGCTTCATCAGCCCGGCCTCGGTGACCGTCGGATCAGCGCTCGTCATCGGCCCCGCCATCGGTCCTCGCCATCCCATCGGATCGGCACGCCGCGCACCGGGCTCAGCGACCGGTCCCGGGCTTGTCGTGATGGTGGTCATGCTCGTGCCCATGGCTGTGATCGTCACCGGCCGCGTGCTGGTGGTCGTGGTGATGGCCGCAGTCCGGGCTGTGCTCATGGTCGTCATGGTCATGATGATGCTCATGATCGTGATGATGCGCGTCATCGTGCACAGGGGCGTGAGCGGGGTGCGCGTGCTCGTGCCCATGGTCGTGACCGTGGTGGTGGTCATGATCGTGGTCATGGCCGCAGTCGGGACCGTGCACGTGTTGCTTGGCGGCACGGGCGGCCTTGCGCGCCTCGCGCCGGGCGACGGCTTCGGCCATCAGCCGGGCCTCTTCGCCGTCGGCGGCCGGTGCAGGCGCGGCGACGGCAGCCGGCGGAGCGACAGCGGCTTGCGCGTGATCGTGGCCATGATGGTGTTCGTGGTCCGAGGCATGGCCGTGCGCATCGTCATGACCGCGGACCGTGCCGTGGCCGTAGGCGCCGCCCTCCGGCTGGAACGGGGCGTCGACGAAGCCGACTTCGGCGCCGAGCTTCTTCACCATTTCGACCAGCACGTAGTCGTCGCGGATACGCAGCGCCTTGCCGAGCAACTGCGTCGGAGTGTGGCGGTTGCCGAGATGCCAGGCAACGCGGAGGATGACGTCGGGATTGTCCGAGCGGAATTCGACCAGCCGTTCGGGCTTGGCCTCGACCCTGACGAGGCCGCCTTGATCCAGCACGAAGGCATCGCCATCCTGAAGCGTCGGCGCTTCGGCCAGATCGACCAGGAATTGGGCGCCCTTCATGCCGGTCAGCGTGCCGCGCCGGCGGCGGCGGTCATCGAAATCGAGCTGGACGACGTCGAGCACTTGGGCCGGATCGTAGGAACCGGACGAGAGGATGCGGGTGGATCGGATCATGGCGCCTTCCGCTGGCATGGCGTGGGTGGTGCGGCAATCGTGAGAGTGGCCCCCACGGCATGGTCGCGCCTGCATGCCGCCGACGAACCTGCCCGAATTTGCGGACCATTGCTAGAGCATTTTCAAGTTCGCCCGAAACCGGGAAACGCTCTAATGGTTTGGTTTCATGGGTATTCTGATCGGAAAAGCCTTCAACTTTTCGGGACTGGGCTGCAGCGGCCGCAGCAAACTGCTTCCATCGGCCGGGGCGATCCGCCCGCCGCCGGGGAAACAGCCTGTCGGGTCCGAGCGCCGTCGGTGTCAGATCGCTCAGAACCCGGCGTCGGGCGCGAAGCCCGGATCGAGCAGGCGGTCGAGCGTCAGCGGACAGTCGGCGGGGAAGCGGTCGAGGGCAAGCCCGGTTTCCTCGACGAGGTCGGCGCGGGCCGCCGCATAAGCCGCCTGCAGCACCGCGGCAGCGTGGACTCTCAGCCGAGGCGAGCGGTCGAAGCGCGCCAGCAGCCGGGCCCGCTCCGAGGTGATCACACCGATGGTCGACAGCGAGCGGCGCTCGGGTTTCGCCTGCCACTTCATCAGCCGGTGCAGCAGCAGTCTCAGCCGGCGCGCCACCTCGTCGCGCGCCGCGCGTGACAGATCGTCGAGCATGTCGGCGAGAGCGAAGCGGTCGACGGCGGCCAGCTCGCCGCGGCGCAGGGCCTCGGCCTGGCGCTCGTTCCAGTCGATGGTGTCGTGCCGGTCGAAACCGCGCAAGCCCGGTTCGCCGGCATCGTGGCGCGCGTACAGGTCGGGGCGCAAGTCGGCGTGAGCAATGCCGGTCGCCACCGCGACGTCGCGGACGCGGTCGACCGGTACCTCGCGCCATTGATAGATCGCCTGGCGGGTGACGCCGATACGTTCCGCCAAGCGAGGCACGCCGCCCACGCGTTCGGCGGCCTGACGCACGATCTCGAGCATGGGCGTCTCCGGCCGCAGGTCGTCAGCGGCCCTTGCTGCCGAGGATCGGGATCTCGTTGATCTTGAACTGGGTTTCGTCGACCGGGACATTGGCGGCCAGACCGTAGATCGCAACCGACGTGTCGTAGCCCTGGGAATCCGTCACCGTCCACTGCTTCAGCTCGTAGGTCTTGTTGGTGAAGACCAGCGCCAGCCGGCCATCGCCAACGACGGTCTTCTGCTCGACCACCACGGTAACCAGATCGGGCTCGACCGAGACCTTGGTGACATTGGCTTCGGCGGTCAGATCCAACTGATCGGCCAGCAGGAATTTCAACGGCGTCTGGCTGAGCGGATAGAGATCCTGCGTCTGGTTGAGGCGCTCCTTCACCACCACGTCGCGGCCGTCGGAGACGACCTCAAGGGTCGAAGGGGCGGCATAGACGAAATGGATCTTGCCGGGCTTCGACAGGTAGAAGTCGCCTTCGGTGCGCTGCCCCTCCGGCCCGAATTGCACGAAGGAGCCGGTCAGGGTGCGGATGCTGTTGAAATAGCGGTTGATCCCGGCCAGCGCCTCCATCTGCACCGGCGACAGACCGGACAGCTGCACGGCGCTGTTGGGGACCTGCAGCGGAGCCTGCATCTGGGCGGGGACCGGAGTGGCGGAAGCGGCCGGCTTCACCGGCGGGGTCGGCAGCTTCTGCGCCGTCGCCGGGGCAGTCGTTGCGGCAGTCGATGGGACCGTCGATTGGGCGGCGGCATCGCCCGCCACGGCCAGCGGCCAGCCGAGCGCTGCGGCTATGAGGACTAGGGCCGTCGTCGGCGAGGCAGCCTTGCGGTTCGACATCGCGTTGCTCTCCTTCAGCGGCCGGAACCGGCGCGGCGGGATAGTCCATCCCGCGCCGTCGATCGTTAGGCCGTCATGGTTAATCAATCGCCAACGCCGGGACGTGGAGCGGGCGGGACGCCTGCGATACACAGGGGCCCAGGCCCGCATGTCCTCGCCGCACGCACTGCCCCCCGGTCGCAGCATGGCGCTCTACCGATGATCGCGAGATGGCGGCATTGGCGTCCGCTCTCTCGATCGGCGGGCAAGCGTCAAGCCCGGATCATTCGGCAGCCCAGATGAAGAGCATCGGATTGGGACGATTTTGCAGCCGAAACGAGCCCGGCCGGAACAGGCATGGCAGAGCCGCCCCGCCGAGACCGCCGACCGGGCGGCCGCGCCGCAACGTCGGCCGGCCGCCTGCAGTGTCGTCAGCCGTCGGGCTTCAGTCGCAGACGCGGACGCGGCGCTTTACCACGATGAGGCGGCCGTTCTGGTCGTAGTCGTAAACGTTGCGGTCGGCCAGATGGCAGTTGCCGTCGTCTTCGGTGACAGAGTCGTCCGAGTAGACTGGGACCGCATCGTCCGTCTCATAGCCATAGTCCGTCTCATAGCCGTAGTCCGGGCCAACCGGATACGGGATCGGCACTGCCCAGTAGCGCGGATGGTAGCGATGGTGCCGATCGTACCAGCCCGTGCGCGGCCCGTTCGACCGATAGACGTAGTTCGGGCCGCGCGGTCCGGGATGTACAAACGCCGGCCCGTTCGGACGCATCCGAGCGAAGTTGGGAGCGTTCTGGTGGGACGGCCTGACGAAGCGAGGTGCATGGAATTGCGGCGCGTTGACGTGCGGGGAATTGAAGCGTGGACCGTTGAAATGAGGCGCGGGGCGCGACTGGTGCGGCAGCAGAAGCTCGCGCGGGGCAGCGCTTGCAGGTTCGACAAAGGCGAGGCCGGCGAATGCCAAGGCAATAGACATCGCGGCAATGGTGAGAACGCGGCGCAACATGGACGGATTCCTCCTCGAAGGCCAGCGCGGCTCCTTGGTGGAGCCCGATATGGTCAAAATGTAGTTGGGAATTGGGTTGGTTTGGTGGCGTCGCGGCGAATCGGCCTGGTGTCGCGGGACATTTCGGCTGTTCCGGCAGCATGTTCCGGCAGTCGGCCACGGAAAGATCGCCAGCTGGCCGCTTAGCCCCGGGCGCCCGACAGGCGGGAAGGCACGGCGCGGCCAAACGGCGCCGCGCCGCCAGCGTTTCAGCCGATCAATCGCAGACTCGCACGTTCTCGCGCACGCGTTCCATGTGGCCGTGGTGCCAATATTCGCGCACGCGCCATTCCCAATGGCAATGATAGTGGCGCGGGACGACCATGACCGGGAACCACGTACCGTGGTACCAATAGCCGGCCTCGGCCGGCGTAGTGCCGGCGACGCCGGCCGTCGCAATGGCGGCAACGGCGGCGAGCGCCAGAACGGTCTTCTTCAACATCGATAAATCCTTTCGTGTGGAAAGCGGTGTTTGTAGGTCAACGAAATCAGCAACGGAGCCTCCCGGACCCCGATTGCGCGGCAAGTTCAGTCTAGCGAACAGAAATGAGTTCGTCATTGCCGGAGTGAATTAAGCATTGACGTGGGCAATCAGCCGCAGACCCGCACCTGTTGGCGGACCCAGCGCGGGCCGTGGTCAGTCCACACGCGAACCCTGCGCCAAGTCCAATAGCAGTCTGCTCGCGGCGCGAAATACGGGCGGTCCCTGAACTCGGGGCGATGATGCCCGTAGTACGGATGGTGCCAATACTGGGCTTCGGCAGGCGCGGCGGAGACCACGGCGGCGACGGCCAATGCGGCTGTGGCCGCGGCGGCAAAAATGGTGTTCCTCAGCATGACGGCCTCCCATTACCTGATCGAGATCACCGACGCCGGCGCCCCATCAGCATGCGAAGAATGCCATGCGGCGTCTGAACAGCAAGCGATCCGTCCGTACAGAAATCGTTCATCAATGTGGCAATGACGCGGAATCGGGGCGGATTCCCGGTGTTTCTCAGAGTGCTTCGCCGAGCAGCAGGCGGGGCACGCCGGCGCCCGAGCCGGCCGCCTCGTCGACGAAGCGCTCCTTCAATGCCGGCAGCCTGTCGACCAGTCCGAGGCCAACGTCGCGCGCCAGGCGCAGGGGTGAAAAGTCATTGGCGAACAGCCGGTTGAGCACATCGGTGACGACGCCCATCTCGAATGTGTCGAAGCGCCGCCAGGCCTGATAGCGCTCGATCACGTCGAGGGCCCCGATGTCGAGCCCGAGCCGGCCGGCGTCGACCACGACTTCGGCCAGCGCGGCGACATCGCGCAGCCCGAGGTTCAGCCCCTGGCCGGCGATCGGATGAATGGCATGGGCCGCGTCGCCGACCAGCGCCAACCGTGGCTTCACCCAGTCGCGCGTCAGCTGCAGGCCGAGCGGGAAGGCGCGGCGCGGTCCGGCGAGGCCCAAATCGCCGAGGTGCCGGCCGAAGCGGCGTTCGAGTTCCAGGCGGAAGGTGAAATCGTCGAGGGCGACGATCCGGTCAGCCTGACGGCTGCGTTCGGTCCACACCAGCGAGGAGCGGTGGCGGCCTTGAGCGTCATCGGTCAGCGGCAGGATGGCGAAGGGGCCGGCGGGCAGGAAATGCTCTTCGGCGCGGCCGCCGTGCGGGCGCTCGTGCGTCACGGTGGCGACGATGCCCGACTGGCCGTAGTCCCAAGTGACGGTGCGGATGGCGGCGAGGTCGCGCAGGCGCGATTTGGCGCCGTCGGCGGCGACGAGCAGGCGGGTCGAAAGCGCACCCTGATCGGGCACCGTGCGCAGCGTCACCCGCGCCGGGCCGACGTCGAAGCCGTCGATGCGGGTCGGCGGCAACAGCGTGACGCCGAGCGCAGCGGCACGACGGGCGAGCGCCGTCACCATCGTCGCGTTCGGCACCATGTAGGCGAACGGTCGTCCGGCCTCGGGCGCGCCGGCAAACGTCAGGAACACCGGACGGGTACTGTCCTCGAGGCGAGAATCGGTGACGATCATCTCGTTGATCGGCTGGGCGTCGGCAACGATATCGGCCCATACATCGAGCCGCTCGAACAGCCGGCGGCCGGCAGCGGCGATCGCCGAGGCGCGTCCGTCCGGCGAGCCGCCGAGCGGCCGCGGTTCGGCGACGGCGATGCGCAACCCGGCGTTGGCGCCGGCCAGGGCGCAGCCGAGCGACAGGCCGACATAGCCGCCGCCGGCGATCACCACGTCGAACTCGGTTCGCATCTCGTCCATCCCTCGCACGGCGCGACTGCCGCTCACCCGAGGGATGCCGCCAAGCGACCGCCGCGTCAATCCGCCGGCACGAGAAAACCTCCGGCTTGCGGCGTCGGCGCCCTCGGGGTAAGGGAAGCGCTCGCGACGCTCGTACAGGACGGTGCCATCATGGATCTGACCCCAACCGCAAAGCCCATTTGCCTTGCCGTTCGGGGATTGTCGTTCGATGCCGTCGATTGTCACACTGTCCGATCTGTCGTGGTCTCTGCCTGACGGGCGGAGCCTGTTCTCCCATCTCAATCTGTCGTTCGGCGCCGAGCCGACCGGGCTGGTCGGCCGCAACGGCGTCGGCAAGACGACGCTCGTCCGGCTGATCGCCGGCGAATTGCAGCCGCAGTCGGGATCGGTCACGCTTGCCGGCCAGCCGGGCGTGCTCGAACAGACGCTGGTGCCGTCGCCATCAGCCACGACGAGCGCTTTCTCCAGGCGATCGCATTTCCCGGCGGATCGATCTCGGACCGCGCAACGATGTCGTTTCTGCGGGGCGGAGGCGCTGAGGCCGGAGGTGCGCCAGTCGGCGGGGTCAGTGGAGCGGAATGGCGAAAAGTGCGCGCGGCTTTCGCCGCAAATCCCGCTAGCTGTTTGATGCCGATCGCGTTCACGAGTTTGACGCGAACGGTCCAAACTCATCGCGATCCGGCCCCGCGGCGCCATCGGCACGCCTGCTTGCGACCCTGGCGGCGGACAATATGCATAACGCCTAGGCATATGCCTGGAAAAGTGGCTCACATTCGAGTGATCGCGGCGCGATTGATTATTTATTGGGCTCCGACTGTCTCGACCGCCGCCGAACCCCCGGTCGCATTTGTCGTTTTGTTACGAAATCCAACGGTTTCAGGCCTGACTCAAAAACTGGCACGGAGCTTGTTTCTCCCAGCGCCGGACAGGGGCGAGCCGAGGCCCGGCCCTACCGATCAGATCGTCAGGCCCCGATTGTCGCGGGCGAGAGGAAACGGAAACCAGCACATGAAATTCGTGGTGGCCATCATCAAGCCGTTCAAGCTGGACGAGGTGCGCGATGCCCTCACGGCGATCGGCGTGCAGGGTCTCACCGTGACCGAAGTGAAGGGCTACGGCCGTCAGAAG
>JARLIU010000059.1 GCA_031291595.1 Ancalomicrobiaceae bacterium
CGGAATTTCAGGACCACTAGCAATTCATTGAATCTAGTGGAGCTTTGAATTTGACATTTGAGACCGTGCAAGCCGCGAGTGGGACTCAAATGTCAAATTCGCTCCACTAGCCGCCCGCGCCCCGGCAGGGCACCGATCGGCGGCGAGGGCTGCTGTCCGCGTCCGCGCAGACCAGGACGGAAAGCCCCGCGCCGTCCGCATGACGTCCGGCGCCGAGCTTGTCGATAGCGCGCGAAAAGCCGCTCGAACCGAATGTCTTAGCCGTAAAGAGGACCCGGTCCGATGGAGAGAGACCGGGGTAACCTGATACCACTTTTCGGCTCACAGACAATCGCGGTGTTCCGCGGATTTTGGACGTGCGGGGTGCCACGGCAGAACCGCGCCATTCAGCTCAATAAGTGAAATATATCGCATAATTGCAATGAGCGCCGAAGAGGGCGGGTTTTCGCTCCCAAGCAACGGCGCTCAAGTTTAAGCTCAGCATAGCGCCATCAGGAAAAATGCGGCATTTTGAATAGATCCCCGCCGCTCGACCCGAAATGGCGCGAATGAACCATTGTCGTGCATGACAAATCCAATTATCCTGACATTGAGCCGAGAGTATGGTTTGAGGTTGCACTCACATCTGCCAGCTTCGAAGCCGGCAGTTTCTATGATATTCCGAATGTATTCCGATGGCTGGTTTGCAAGACATAAGAGATCTCGGGATGAAGTCTGAAGTCGTCGTAGGCCGTGCTACCGCCAGCCACAGCGGCCGTTCGGGCACGACGTCCGGTGCAGCGCGCTTGCGTGCGCTTCTTGTTCAGGCATGCGCATCTGTCGTCATGCTGGCGGCTGGACCGCTGACCTGTGCGCCGATGGCGCTGGCGCAGACCGCCTCGCAGATCACGCCGGCGAGCACGCGTCCGGCCGGTCCGCAGGTGGTGCGCGGCATTGTCGTCCCAGAGATGGCCGGCCCATCGGCGCCAGCGGGCGCCGAGCGGCTGCAAGTGACGCTGGCCGGGGTCGACATCGAGGGGGGCGATCTCGGCGACGCGATTGCCGACCAGAAGCGCGATCTTGCGGCTGCCCTGGTCGGCAAGTCGGTCAGCGTGGCGGAGATCTTCAAGGCGGCGCGCGATCTGGAAGCGGCCTACGCACGGGCTGGCTATGTCCTCAGCCGCGTCGTGGTGCCGGCGCAGCGTCTGAAAGACGGCGGACGGCTGAAGATCGTCGTCATCGCCGGATTTATCGAACGCATAGAAACCGCATCGTTGCCGGCGACAATCCGCTCCAGCATCGAGGCCACGCTGGCGCCGATCATCGGCAGACGTTCGTTGCGCCTGTCCGAGATCGAACGGGCGCTGGTGCTGGCCGGCGACACGCCTGGTGCGACGCTGAAATCGACGCTGGCCAAGGGCGACAAACCCGGCGGCAGTATTCTGGTGATCGAGGCGCAGTATAAGCCGGTCACCGGCTCGATCGCTACCGACAACACGATGTCGTCATCCTTGGGCCATGTAAATTCGACGATTGCCCTGCAGCTGAATTCAATCTTCGGTCAGGGAGAGCGCATCTATACGCAGGTCTCCGGCTATCCTGATCCGACGGGCAGCCGAGGGTTTTTCGAGGTAAGACCTGTGAACCGGCAGCTCTCGGCCGGGATCGTGCTGCCGCTCGGCAGCGACGGTCTGACGCTCAATCTGGAGGCGATCGGCACCGCCTCGGCGCCCGACCCCACGGCGGGCCAACTGTTCTATTCGCAGTTCGAACGCTTTTCCGGCCGGCTGCGCTATCCCTGGCTGCGCTCGCGCGCCGTCAATCTTGCCAGCGAACTGGCGTTCGACGTCGAGCAGGAAGACCTTTCGGCGATCAGCCCGGTCGGCGTGCCGATCTCGCAGGACCGGTTGCGCGTGCTGCGCGATACGACCGAAATCTCGGCCGTCACCGGCTGGGGCGCCTTTGTCAGCGGGCGCGTGACGGCCTCGCTCGGCCTCGATGCGTTGGGCGCCCGCGATGCCGCGTCGGCTACCCCGACCTTGCCGCTGTCGCGCCAAGGCACCGACGCCTCGTTCGGCAAGCTGGAGATCTCCGGCCACTACGGTCAGGCGCTGCTGCCGCATCTGGGAATCGATCTGTTCGGCCGGGCGCAAACGTCGTTCGGACAGGCACTGGCGCGGGCCGAGCAGATCGGCCTCGTCGGAATGAACGGTCTTTCGGCGTTTGATTCGGGCTCGTTCCAGGGCGATTCGGGCCTTGTCGGGCGGCTGGAAGTGTCATCGCCCTGGGCGGTGGACCTGCCGAGCGGCATTGCGACCGCATCGCCCTACGCCTTCTCGGATTATGGTTCGGTCTGGCTGATGAAGCCGACCGCGGTCGAGCAGCGCCAGATCGATGCCGCATCCTGGGGGCTTGGGCTGCGTCTGGCGGCGGCACCGCCGCCAACGGGCTCGACCAACCCGAACCCGTTCAGCGGCATCATCGATCAAGCGACCCTGTCGATCGAATGGGGCCGACAATATCGCACCGATGGCACACGCGCGGTCGATCGCGTGACCTTCTATGCAGCCATTCAGTTTTGAGGCTTGCCTATGACCCGTTCTCTCAAAGCTGCGCGCGGTCGGACGGTTGCACACTTCGGTTCGGCCAAAGGCGCCAAGGCTGGCCCGTCGGCCAAGGGCGACGCAGCGCCCACGACCGGGCGGCGGCAACCGGCGGCCGGTATCCGCGCGTTCTTGGCCGCGCGGATGCCAGGGTGGTCGTTGACGTCGCTGCTGATGGCCTCGACCGCGCTGGTCGGGCTGGGCGACATTGGTGCCGCTCGGGCGCAGAGCCTGCCGACCGGCGGCACGGTGGTCTCCGGCACGGTCACGATCAATCAGCCCACATCCAGCAATCTGGTGATCACCCAGACCTCGGGCACCGCGATCACCAATTGGCAATCATTCTCGATCGGCACCGGCAATCGCGTTGACATCGTGCAGCCGACGACAGCCTCGTCGATGCTCGCCCGCGTCACCGGCGCGACGACGACGACGATCGCTGGCAGCCTGACGGCGACCGGCCAGTTGCTGCTGGTCAATCCCAACGGCATCGCCATCACCCCGACCGGCACGGTGAACGTCGGAGCCGGCTTCGTGGCGACGACGCTGGGCATCACCGACAGCGATTTTCTCGCCGGTCGATGGTCGTTCACCGGCACCGGCACGTCGCAAGCCGTGGTCAATGCCGGCACCATCACCGTCGGGCCGGGGGGCTATGCCGCGCTGATCGGCGGGACGGTGGACAATTCCGGCACCATCGCCGTGCCGCTTGGCAAGGTGGCACTCGGCTCGGGCGAATTGGCAACGCTGGACTTTTCCGGCGACGGCTTCCTGCAGGTCAGCGTGCCGACCCAGGCTCCCGGCACCGATGCGTTGATCCGCATGAGCGGCAAGATCAAGACGCCCGGCGGCCAGGTCGAGATCAAGGCGGCGCAAGCGCGCGAAGTGGCGCGGCAGGCGATCAACATGTCCGGCGTCATCGCCGCGAAAAGCGTGCATGGCCGGAACGGCGACATCGTGCTCGACGGCACCAACGGTGCGGTCGAAGTCTCGGGCAAACTGACCACCGCATCCCGCACGACAAAGGGCGGCACCATCAAGGTGACCGGGCGCACCGTGGCGCTGAAGGGCGCCACCATCGACGCCTCCGGCAAGCTCGGTGGCGGCAGCATCAACATCGGCGGCCCGAAGCAGGGCATCGGCACGACGATCGCCCATGCCGAGGTGACTACCGTCGATGCGGCCACCACGATCAATGCCAGCGCGACCGAGACCGGCAACGGCGGCACCGTCATCGTCTGGTCGGACCTGGCGACCGAATTCGCCGGCTCCATCCTGGCCAAGGGCGGCACGCTGTCGGGCGACGGCGGCTTTGTCGAGACCTCCGGCCATGACCTGGGCATCGCCAGCACCGCGTCGGTGTCGACATTGGCGCCGGCAGGGCTGACCGGCACCTGGCTGCTCGATCCCTACAACGTGACGATTTCGACCGCCCCGAGCAGTTTCATCACCATCGATACCGTATCGAGCCCGAATACGGCGTCGCCGTTCGGCGGCAGCGGGACCGTTCTGAACGTCGGGGACCTGGAAGCGGCGCTCGCCAGCAACAATATGGTGGTCACGACGAACGGCGCGGGGGTCGAGTCCGGCAATATCACCGTCAGCGATGCCGTGGCCTGGAGCGCCAACACGACGTTGACGCTGAACGCCGACGCGACCACCGGCGGCATCTTCCTCAATGCCTCCGTGATCGCCACCGGCACGAATAGCGGATTGGTGCTGAACAGCGGCGTTGGCGGCATTGCCCAGACGAGCGGCACGATCACCGTGGGGATGCTGTCGGTGTCGACCACCGGCACTGCCAGCCTTGCCGATGGCACCAACGCGATCGCAACGCTGGCGACATCGAACGTCGGCGCATCCTTCAGTCTTGCCACCAGCAGCGCGCTGACGGTCACCGGCAAACTCAGCGTCGGCGGCGATCTGACACTCCGATCGGGCGGCCTGCTCAGCGTCAATGCGGATGTCACGGCAAACGCAGGCAATGCCGCCGTCATCCTCGGCTATGGCAGCGGCACGGGCTACGCGCTCAACAACGGCGCCCGGATCAACTTGCCGGGCACGAGTTCCACACTGAACATCGGCGTCAGCGGATCCGAGGACAGCTATACGCTCGTGCGTGACGTTGCCGGGTTGCAGGCGATCTCGGCCGGCAGCAATTACGCGCTGGCAGGCGACATCGACGCAACCGCGACCGCCGGCTGGAACGGCGGTCTGGGCTTCTTGCCGATCGCGAACTATACCGCCACCTTCGCCGGGCTCGGGCATGTCGTCGACGGCCTGACGATCAATCGTCCCGGGGACTCGACCATCGGTCTGTTCGGGCTCACGTCCGGCACGGTGCGCGACGTCACCCTGTCGAATGTGTCGATTTCCGGAAATGGGATCGTCAGCGGGTTGGTTGCCCGTTTGAGCCGTGGAACCATCATCAATGCCCATGTCACCGGATCCGTCACCGGCAATGCGAACATGATCGGCGGCCTCGTCGGCTGGGACGACCAGGGATCCATCACCGGGTCATCGTCGACCGCGGCGGTCACCGGCAACTCCGAGGTCGGTGGGCTGGTCGGCCGCCTGCGCACGGGAACCGTCACCGATTCCTATGCGACGGGTTCTGTCACCAACGTGAGCGACTACTCGGGAGCCCTTGTCGGTTCCAGCTTCCAAGGCGGCACGCTGACGAATGTCTATGCCAGCGGCAGGGTAACCGGCACCACCAATGTCGGCGGGCTGATCGGTGGCGAGATGTACGCAGGCGCCGCTACCGCGACGAACGCCTATTGGGATATCGACACGACCGGGCAGAGCACCAGCTTCGCCGGCACCGGCATTGCCACGGCGATCGCCCGGACGCAGTCGACCTATTCCGGCTTCGATTTCACCAATACCTGGGTGATGATCGATGGCGAGACCCGGCCGATGTTGCGCAACGAGATGTCGAGCGCGATTGCGACGCCGGCAGCGCTGCAACTGGCCGCGCTGAACCCGTCCGGAGCCTATACCGTCGTCGGCAATATCGATTTCGGCACGGCGTTCACCGCCGACGGCAACGGCAATTATGCCGGGCTGTGGGGCGCGTCTGGCTTCGTGCCGATCGGCGACAGCGGCACACGGTTCACCGGCACGTTCGACGGCCAAAACCACACGATCGCCGGACTGACAATCAACCGCTCGGCGACGAACTATGTCGGCCTGTTCGGCTACACCACCGGCGCCAGCATCAGCAACGTCACGCTGGCGGGCGGCAGCGTGACCGGCAATGACGATGTCGGTCCGCTCGTCGGCTTTATGTCAGGCGGCACGGTCACCAACGCGACGGCCGGCGTGACCGCGATCGCGGTTTCGACGGGTGAAGCCAATGTCGGCGGGCTCGTCGGCGCCAACGACGGCGGCACCATCACCTCGGGCATCGCCACCGGCACCGTGACCGGCGCCGGCTATCAGGTCGGCGGTCTCGTCGGCTACAATTTCAACGGCGGCGTGATCACCCTGTCGTTTGCGACCGGTGACGTGACCGGAACCAATACGTTTGCCGGAAACGGCTATATCGGCGGGCTGGTCGGAGCCAACGGCTATTCTCTCGACGGCGGCACGATCACACAGTCCTACGCCACCGGCACGGTGACGGGATCATCCGGACCGATCGGCGGCTTCGTCGGCCACAACGAAGGCACGATCACCGACGCCTATGCCACCGGCCGCGTGATCGGCACCGGCACCGCCTCGAATATCGGCGGCTTCGTCGGCGTAAACTATAACAACGGCATTATCACCAATGCCTATTCGACCGGCTACGTCGGCGGCGGAACGCAAATCGGCGGTTTCGCCGGTTACAACAATAACGCTTCCTCCGCCATCACCC
>JARLIU010000060.1 GCA_031291595.1 Ancalomicrobiaceae bacterium
CAGCGCATCCCCAACACCTTCATCACCGGCGATCCCGACGATCGACTGCCCAACACCTGCAACATCGCCTGCGAGTACATCGAGGGCGAGGCGATCCTGTTGATGCTCAACCGCGCCGGCATCGCCGCCTCATCGGGCTCGGCCTGCACCTCCGGCTCGCTCGAACCCAGCCACGTGCTCCGCGCCATGGCCATCCCCTACACCGCCGCGCATGGCGCGACGCGCTTCTCGTTCTCGCGCCAGAACACCGAGGAAGACGTCGATCACGTCATCGCGGCGATGCCGCCGATCATCGAGCGCTTGCGGGAGCTCTCGCCGTTCTGGAACGGTGCGGGCGAGGCGCCGAAGACGTTTTCGCCGGTCTACGCCTGACGAGCGGCCAGAGCCCGAGTGAGCGCCATGGACGATCGCATCTTCCTCAACGACACCACCTTGCGCGACGGCGAGCAGGCGCCTGGCGTCGCCTTTACCCTCGCCGAGAAGCTGGCGATCGCCGAGGCCCTGGCGGATGCCGGCGTCGCCGAGATCGAGGTCGGCACACCGGCGATGGGGCCGCGCGAGATCGAGGCGATCGAGGCCGTCGTCGGGCTCGATCTGCCCATCCGCGTCATGGCCTGGTGCCGCATGACCGAGCCTGACCTTCGCGCGGCGCGGGCAAGCGGCGTCAGCGCGGTCAACCTGTCGCTGCCGATGTCCGATATCCAGCTGTCGGCGAAGCTCGGCATCAGCCGCGATGCGGCGCTTGCCCGCGTCGCCCGCTTCGTCGCCATGGCCGTCGACATGGGGTTCGACGTCGCCGTCGGCGGCGAGGACGGCTCGCGCGCCGATCCGAACCATCTCGCCCGCGTCGCCGAAGTCGCGGAGCGGGCCGGCGCCTTCCGCCTGCGGATCGCCGATACGGTCGGCATCCTCGATCCGTTCTCGACACACCAGCTGATCTCCGGGCTTGCGTCCCGCACATGCTTGCCGCTGGAATTTCATGGCCACGACGATCTCGGGCTCGCCACCGCCAATACGCTCGCGGCCATCCGCGCCGGCGCGAGACATGCCAGCGTCACGGTCCTCGGCCTTGGCGAGCGCGCCGGCAATGCGGCACTCGAACAGGTCGCCGCGGCGCTCTACCGACTGGGAAGTCAAGCGACCGGCATCGACCTCAAGGCGCTGTGGTCGCTGGCCGAGACGGTGGCCACCGCCTCCGGCCGCGACATCCCGGCAGCCCAGGCGATTGTCGGACGCGACATTTTCACGCACGAGTCCGGCATCCATGTCGCCGCGCTGCTGACCCGGGCGGAGACCTATCAGGGCATCGATCCCGCGCTGTTCGGCCGCCGTCACCAGATCGCCATCGGCAAGCATTCCGGCTCGACCGGCATCGCGCATGTGCTCGCCGGCGAAGGCATCAGCTGTGATGCCTCGCTGCTGCCGGCGATCGTCGATGTCGTGCGCGTCGAGGCACAGATGAAGAAGCGCAGCCTTTCCCCACGCGAACTCGTCGCCATCTGCCGGCGGCTCGAAGCCATCCGCGCCGCCGAGCCGTGGCTGAGGAGGACGTCGGTGTGAACACCCATTCCCCTCCGCCCGATGCCCCCCGAACCGGAAGGACCTCAGCCCATGTCCAGCTGTTCGACCGACGACCGGCCGATCGACGTCGCCGACATTCTCGATCGGCTGAAGTCGCTCTCCTCCGCCGAGGAGTTCTTTGCCATCCTCAACGTCAAATTCGATCGTCAGATCCTGAATGTCTGCCGGCTGCACATCCTGAAGCGCATGGGGGTGTACCTCAGAAGCGAGGATTTCGACGGGCTGCCGGACCGGGTGATAGCGGCGCGGGCGCGGGCGACGCTCGAACGCGCCTACGACGACTTCGCCCGGTCCTCGCCCCTGCGCGAGCGGGTGTTCAAGGTGCTGCAGGACCACGATCCATCGCGCCCGGTCGCGCCTGGACAAGCATTCGTATCGTTCGACGACATATTTGAGCCGCTGACGCTTGATAACTGAGCGCCAATCGGGCGGCTATTACCAGAGCCTGTCTTCTTTCGTCATTGCGATCGCAAGCGAAGCAATCCATACTTCTGGCGACATCTTTCGTTGCTTTCTGGATTGCTTCGCTGCGCTCGCAATGATGAACAATTGGGATACCGCCTCACAACAACCGCTGACTGCCTGCCAGCATTTCGGCCGCGGATATCTGCCCGGCGCGGCAGGCATTCCGCCCGCCCTCGACGACAGCTAATGTCGGGCTTCGCCAACGGCACGATTCCCGTGCCGGAACCGCCGCTGTCCGCCTCCTCTGTCGAAGGCCGTCGAACCATGTCCGCTCTGAACTCCGAATGGGTTGCGGCGCATATGCCACGCACCGCCCGCGCCGTGGCCGCGCTGCCCGATCTCAGCGCCGTCCGCCTCGCCATGAGCATGCATCTCGATTTCAAGATGCTGCCGCTGGTCGAAGGCCTCAGCGAACGCGGCGCGTCCCTGTTCATCACCACCTGCAACCCGGCGACGGTGCGCGACGAGGTGGTCGCGGCGATGCGGTCCGCCGGCGCGACGGTGGAGGCGCACAAGGACATGCCGGAAGCGGCGCTCGAAGCCGCGGTCGCCGCCGGGCTCGACTGGGGTCCGACCCATCTCTCCGAGATGGGCGCCGACTATACGCATCACCTGATGACCACCGGCCGGACGCTACCGGCGGTCAAGGCCGGGCTGGAAGCGACGGGTTCGGGCATCAACCGGCTCAAAGGCGCGCTGCCGCCCTGGCCGATCTTCAACTGGGACGACCTGCCGGTCAAAGAGGGCCTGCATAACCGCCATATGGTCGGGCTCACCACTTGGGCTGCGTTCTTCGCCCGCACGCTGTTGAGCCTGCACGAGAAGCGGGTGCTGGTGGTCGGCTACGGCACGGTCGGGCAGGGACTGGCGGCAAGCGCACGTGCGTTCGGCGGCACGGTGATGGTGGCTGAGATCGATGCGGCGCGGGCGCTGCAGGCGCGCTACGACGGCTGGGAGGCAGGATCCGTCGCCGAACTGGCTCCGCGCGCCGACGTCATCGTCACCGGCACCGGCGCGCATCATGTCGTGCCGTGGGAGGTGATTCAGCGCCTGAAGGACGGCTGCTTCCTGTTGAACTCCGGCCACCGCCTCGACGAGATCGAGCTGGCGCCGTTGTTGGAGCGACCGTGGGCGGCGCCGATCCCCTTTGTCACCAGCCACGAACTGCCGAGCGGGGCCAAGGTCTATCTGCTGGCCAATGGCGCCATGGCGAACCTCACTGCCGGCGAGGGCGACAGTCTCAATGCCTTCGACGTCACGCTGGCGGTGATGGCGACGGGCATCGGCCATATCGTCGGCGACGGCCAACGGGCGCCGGCCGGCGTGCACTTGCTGCCGAAGCGCGCCTGGGAGACGGCGCTGTAGCAGGGCGCCGCGTTCCCCTGGTTCATACCGTCCAGCGGCGGCCCTTCAGGTCGACGCCGTAGCTGGCGGGGCGGCGGGCAAAGTCAGACAGGCCCAACAGCGCCGGACCGGAATGGGTGATGAGGAAGGTCGGAATCGATTCGGTCAGGCGGCGGTGCGGCGCCTTGTCCTCGAAGGCGGCGCGGAAGGAGCCTTCGGACAGCGCGGCCTCGATCTTCTGCGACACGCCGCCGGCGAGGAATACGCCGCCGCGCGCCAAGGCCGTCAGAGCGAAATCGCCGGCGACCGCCCCCAGATGCCGAGCAAACAGCTTTTCCGTCTCTTGCGCTCGCGCGTCGCCGGCCTTGGCCCCCGCCGTCACTTCGGGCGGATTGTGATAGGCGGGCTCGACCCCGTCGGCACGCGCGATGGCGGTGTAGAGGTTGAGCATGCCCGGACCGCTCAGCACCGATTCCGCCGTCACTCGGCCGTCGATGCGGGTGATGTACTTCCAGATGGCAAAATCGCGCGGCGTTTCCGGCGCCAAGGTGACGTGGCCACCTTCGCCCGGCAACGGAATCCACATGCCCGCGGCGAAAGCGAGAATGCCGACGCCAAGGCCGGTGCCGGGGCCGAGCACCACCTTGGGCGCCTCGGGGCGAATCTCGCCGCGACCGATCTGCTTCAGGTCGCCATCCTTCAACGACGGCAGGGCGAGGGCCTGCGCCTCGAAATCGTTCAAGAGGATGACGTCCGCCAACCCCAGCCGCTCGATCAGCTTCCTCGGCTCGAACACCCAGGGGCAATTGGTCAGCTTGACCGAATCGCCGGTAATCGGGCCGGCGAGCGCCACGATCAGCGTCTTCGGCCGGGCGCCTGTCGGCAGGACCACCGCCTCGATCGCCTCGGCCGGGCCGAAATAGTCGACCGTGGCGGCGAAGGGGAAGATCTTCAGCTCGGCGTCGGGGCTTTCCAACAACGCGAAGCGCGCATTGGTGCCGCCGATATCGCCGACCAGGACCGGAAACGCGAAGGATGGGGGAGTGCGATGCTGGGACATGGTCGGGAACCGGATCGGTGCGGCGGCGCCGGGAGCGCGGGAAGGAGATCGCCTTATACCCTGAGGAATTGCGACGTGCGACCGTCGCTTCAGGGACAGGACGAAGTTTTCAACGCCCATCCATAGAACGTCGCGGCCGGTCCGTCAGTTCCGGAAGGTTCCGAAGTGCTGCTGCCACAGTTTTTCGCCGATGAGACAGTCGGTATCGGAAGCAGCGACGGCAATGGGATGCGGCGCGAGGTGCGTGCCGGCCACTTCCTGCAACAGTTTCAAGCGCGTGGCGGTGCTGAAGGTGTCGCGGCTCTTCACCGGAACGACGAAGGCGGCATCGCCGCCGATGACGCAAGTCTCGTAATAGTCGGCGAGATTGTCGATATCCATCATGTTCGGAGCATTGCGGCGCCAGATGATTGGCAGGCCATTGATGACGATGCCGCGGGCGAGAACGCCGGCGCGAACCTCGGTGACCGGTGGCCCGGCGTTGTTGGGGCCATCGCCGGAGACGTCGATGACGCGGCGGCTGGCAACGCCTCCCAACGAATCGAACAGCGTGGCCGAAAAGGCGAGCCCGCCGGCAATCGAGGTGCGCGCCGCGCGCCGGTACGGCTTGGAGGCGAGTTCGTCGGTGACGGCGCGGGCGCTCTGAGGACCGTCGATGACATGCCAGGGCACCAGCACGGTCTGGTCGTTCGACCCGGCCCACTCGACATAGGTGATGGCGATGCGATGATTGGGGCCGGCGGCAATGGCCGTCAGCACCTCGGGCGAATTGAGCGCCTCGATGTAGCCGTCGCGCTGCAGCCGCTGCTCCACTGCATCCATCGAGTAGGAAATATCGACGGCAAGCACCAGTGCGACGTCGACAGCCTCGGCCGCTTGCGTGGGCCGGGCTGCCGGGAGCAAAAGCCCGAGCCCCAGCGCGATCGCCGCGAGTGCCCGCTGGGTGATCGGCATCGTTCGATGTCTGCCCAAGGGCTCATGCCTTGCCCCAATCCGACACCGGCGGTGCCCGGCGCGACAGCCCCTCTGAGACGACGTCGGCATGGTCAGCACTTTTCCCAGCCTCACCCCGAGATCGGCCGACGAGCCGATCCCTTCGCAGTTAGAGCGGGGCGGCAGATTGTCATCGGGCCGGAGCCTACACAATGCGCTGAAAGCCCGCATCGCCCGGGTGCAACGAGGCGCGCTGCCATCGGCCGCGCCGACCGGGCCGCAGGGAATCCCCTTTCCGACGGCGCCCGTGTGGCGGTCGCTCTGCCCGCCGGGGCGAGCCATCGGGAAACGCACGATCTCGGCCAAGGCGCGACGGCGGAAAAATTCTCCGCGACGCCTAGGCAAGACGAACGGCCTCGTGCCATGTTTGACCAGAAGGCCAAATCAACCGGCGGATGCCTTAGGGGCGACCGGACCGGACTCGTAGCAGGCTCGCTCCGTCGAGCGGCTTCGCCTGGAGGAGTTCGGCAAAGGCTTTCGTCAGGGATGCCAAACGAGTCTTCCGACCGGACCAGTCCCTCGGCCGGACGACTCGGCGGCCAAACAATTTGAGGAGTTTTCGATGCTCAGGACGACGATCGTTTCTCTTTCGATGGTTCTCGGCCTGGCGGGCGCGGCCTTCGCCGCCGATGCCGAGCCGGCACTGCTCTACGACGTCGGCGGCAAGTTCGATAAGTCGTTCAACGAAGCGGCCTTCCGCGGCATGGAGAAGTTCAAGGCCGAGACGAAGATCAACTATCGCGAATTCGAGATCCAGAACGACGCCCAGCGCGAACAGGCGCTCAGGAACTTCGCCAAGAAGGGCAATTCGCCGATCATCGCCATCGGCTTCAGCCAGGCTGCGGCGGTCGAGAAGGTCGCCAAGGAGTTCCCCAACGAGAAGTTCGCCATCGTCGACATGGTCGTCGATCAGCCGAACGTGCGTTCGATCGTGTTCAAGGAAGAGGAAGGCTCCTTCCTCGTCGGCTTGCTCGCCGCGAATGTCTCCAAGACCGGCAAGGTCGGCTTCGTCGGCGGCATGGACATTCCGTTGATCCGCAAGTTCGGCTGCGGCTACGTGCAGGGCGTCAAGTATGCCAAACCGGATGATACGGTGTTCCAGAACATGGTCGGCACCACCGGTGCTGCCTGGACCGATCCGGTGAAGGCCGGCGAGCTCACCCTCAGCCAGATCGAGCGGGGTGCCGACGTGGTGTACGCCGCCGCCGGCGCGTCGGGCCTCGGCGTACTGCAGAAGGCGGCCGAGAAGGACAAGCTCGGCATCGGCGTCGATTCCAACCAGAACCACCTCTACCCCGGCAAGGTTCTGACCTCGATGATGAAGCGCGTCGACGTCGCCGTCTACAACGCCGCCATGGACGTGAAGAACGGCAAGTGGACCGCCGGCGTCAACGTGCTCGGCCTGAAGGATGGCGGCGTCGACTGGGCGCTCGACGACAACAACAAGCCGCTGATCACGCCGGAGATGAAGGCCGCCGTCGACAAGGCCAAGGCCGACATCATCGCGGGAACGATCAAGGTGCACGACTACATGTCGGACAAGACCTGCCCGTTCTGATCGTGGACGATCTGTGACATTCGGGCAGCGGGGCGCGCGATGACGGCGTGCCCCGCTGTTCGAGCATTCAAGGGGTCGACGATTGGGTCAGGCGACGGAAGTGTGGCAGCGGCGACGAGGCGACGGGGCGACGTTCCCCCGCCGGGGATGGCGAGGGGCGCGGCATGCAGGTTGAGTTCGTCGGCTCGGGCGATGCCTTCGGCTCGGGCCATCGGTTCCAAACCTGCCAGCACGTGACGGCGGATGGTCTCGACGTCCTCGTCGATCTCGGCGCGACGGCCTTCCACGCGCTCAAATCGACGGCGGCCGATCTCAACCGCATCACCACCATCCTGATCACCCATTTCCACGGCGATCATTTCGGCGGGCTGCCGTATTTCGACCTCGACGCGCAGTTCGTCAGCCATCGCAGGATGCCGTTGACGCTGGTCGGACCACCTGGCCTCGAGCGGCGATGGCGCGATCTGCTCGACGCTTCCTACCCGGGCTTCGCCGCCTCTCGCCGCGGCTTCGACATGCGTTTCCGCGAGATGGCGCCGGGCGAGACGATCGCCATCGACGGCTTGCGCGTCACGGCACGGGAGATGCTCCATGATCCTGCGGCCGGCATCTGCCTCGGCTACCGGCTCGAGACGGGCGGCAAGACTTATGTCTACAGCGGCGATACGACTTGGACGGATGAACTGATCCCACTGGCCGCCGGCGCCGATCTGTTCGCGGTCGAGTGTTATGTTCGTTCGCGCAAGATCGCCGTGCATATGGACTACGCAACACTTCTAGGCAGGTTGCCCGAGATCGTGGCAAAGCGCGTGGTCTTGACCCACCTGGGGCCGGACATGCTCGATCATCTTGAGGACATCCGGCATGAGACGGCCCATGACGGTTTGACAATCGCGATCTGATCGCCTTCACTCGCAGAAAGTTTGACCATCCGGTCCAAAGACATGACGCCATCCGAACTGCACTACCCAGACGACGCCACCGCTCCGCCGCGTGATCACGCGCGGTCTCCGGCGATCGAACTCATCGGCGTCGACAAGCGCTTCGGCACGGTGCACGCCAACCGCGACATCCATCTCGTCGTCGAGAAGGGGACGGTGCATGGCATCGTCGGCGAGAACGGCGCCGGCAAGTCGACGTTGATGTCGATCCTTTACGGCTTCTACCATGCCGATCACGGCCGCATCCTCATCGACGGCCAGGAGGTGACGATCTCCTCCTCGCACGAGGCGATCCGCCACGGCATCGGCATGGTGCACCAGCAGTTCATGCTGGTGGATAACTTCACGGTGCTGGAAAACATCATTCTCGGCGCCGAGGGCGATCGGCTGGTGGCCAAGGCGGAACGGCGCGCGCGCGCGCTGCTCGTCCGGCTGGCACGCGACTACGACCTGAAGGTCCACCCGGACGCCGTCGTCTCGACCTTGTCGGTCGGCGAGCAGCAGCGGGTCGAGATCCTCAAGGCGCTGTTCCGCGGCGCCGAGACGCTGATCCTCGACGAACCGACGGCGGTGCTGACGCCGGCCGAGGCCGACCACCTGTTCCGCATCCTGGCGCAGCTCCGGGACGAGGGCAAAACCGTCCTTCTGATCACCCACAAGCTCAGGGAGATCATGGCGATCACCGACACGGTCTCGGTCATGCGCCAGGGCGAGATGGTGGCCACCTGGCCGACGCGCGCCGTGACCGTCGAGATGATCGCCGAGGCGATGGTCGGGCGACGGGTGCTGCTCAGGGTCGACAAAGGTCCGTCCGATCCGGGCAGGACGCTGCTGGCCGCCGAGCACCTGACGGTCAAGGACGGCCGCGGCGTCACCGTCGTCGACGACGTCAGCTTCACTGTGCGCGCCGGCGAGATCGTCGGCATCGCCGGGGTGGCCGGCAACGGCCAATCGGAACTGATCGAGGTGCTCGCCGGCATCATCCAGCCGACGGCGGGACACATCACGCTGGCCGGCGAGGACATCACCGGGCTCGATCCGGCCGATTTGCGCGATCGCGGCCTGGCGCATCTGCCGGAGGACCGGCAACGAGTCGGGCTGGTGTTGCCGTTCGGCGGCTGCGAGAACATCATCCTCGGCTACCAGGACGATCCGAAATACGCGCGCGGGCTGTTCCTCGACTGGAAGGCGATCGCCGCGACGGCGAAAAGCGTGTTTGCCAGTTACGACGTCAGGCCCGGCAATGCCTTCCTCCGGGCGGCGCTGTTTTCCGGCGGCAACCAGCAGAAGATCGTCTGCGCCCGCGAGATCGAGCGCGACCCGTCGGTGCTGCTGGTCGGCCAGCCGACGCGCGGCGTCGATATCGGCGCCATCGAGTTCATCCACAAGCGGCTGATCGCGCTCAGGGATCGCGGCAAGGCCATCCTCCTCGTCTCGGCCGAGCTCGACGAGATCCGCAGCCTGTCCGACCGCATTCTCGTCATGTGCGGAGGGCGAATCGTCGGCGAATGCGCGCCGGAAACGCCGGAAAGCGAGATCGGCCTGATGATGGCGGGCCTTGGCGATACCGCCGGTGAGCGTTCCGAGCGGCGAAACCAAGGAGCCACCCCATGAGCCTGGCCAGACGGGAATTGCCGCCGTTCGTCGATTACGTCGTGCTGCCGGCGGTCAACGTGATCACGGCGTTTGCCGCCGCCGGCCTCGTGGTGCTGGCAATCGGCGAGAACCCGATCGAGGTGGTCAAGATCATGATCGTCGGCGCGCTCGGCAATGCCGAGAACATCGGCTACACGCTCTACTACACGACCAACTTCATCTTCACCGGCCTGTCGGTCGCCGTCGCCTACCATGCCGGCCTGTTCAACATCGGTCCGGAAGGCCAGTCGACCGTCGCCGGCATCGGGGTGGCGCTGGTTTGTCTCGCCTTCGACGGCGCGCCATGGTGGCTGGTGCTGCCGTTCGCCGTTGCCGCCTCCGTCATCTTCGGCGCCGGCTGGGCGCTCATTCCGGCCTGGTTGCAGGCACGGCGCGGCAGCCACATCGTCATCACCACGATCATGTTCAACTTTCTCGCGGCAACGCTGATCGTCTATCTGCTCGTCAACGTCATGGGCAAGGCCGGCAGCATGGCGACCGAAACGCGCATGCTCACCGACGCCACCCGGCTGCCGTTCTTCGCCACGCTGCTGAAGCCGTTCGGCATCGATCTCGGCCAATCGCCGGTCAATCCCAGCTTCCTCATCGCCATCGTCGCCTCGGTCGCCGTGTGGCTCCTCGTCTGGCACACGCGGCTCGGCTATGAGATCCGCACCGTCGGGACCAACAGCCAAGCCGCCGTTTACGCCGGCATCGATCCGGCTAGAATCATCATCATCGCCATGCTGATCTCCGGCGGGCTCTCCGGGCTGCTCGCCGTCAACGAAGTGATGGCGGTGCAGGGGCGGCTGCTCATCGACGTGGCGCAGGGCGCCGGCTTCGTCGGCATCGCGGTGGCGCTGATGGGCCGCTCGCATCCGCTCGGCATCGCGCTCGCCGCCTTCCTGTTCGGCATCCTCTACCAAGGTGGGGCAGAACTCGGCTTCGACATTCCGAAAATCACCCGCGACATGATCGTCGTCATCCAGGCGCTGGTCATCCTGTTCGCCGGCGCGCTCGGCAACATGTACCGTCCCATGCTCGAACGGATCTTCGCCCGGCGGCCCGCCGCCCGCGCGCACGAGGCCGAGGCATGACCGAATTCTTCGACATGATCATCCCGGTCATCGGCTCGGCGGTGCGGCTGTCGATCCCGCTCCTCTTCGCCTGCTTCGCCGGACTGTTCTCCGAGCGCTCCGGCGTCGTCGACATCGGCCTCGAGGGCAAGATGCTGGGTGCCGCCTTTGCCGCCGGCGCGATCGCCTATCACACCGGCTCGGCCTGGGCCGGACTGATGGGCGCCATCGCCGTGTCGATCATGCTGTCGCTGGTGCACGGCTTCGCCTCAATCACCCATCGCGGCAATCAGATCGTCTCGGGTGTCGCCATCAACTTCCTTGCTTCGGGGCTTACCGCGCTCCTCGGCCAAGCCTGGTACGGCGAGGGCGGCCGCACGCCGCAACTGCCTGATTCCGCCCGTTTCCTGCAAATCGATTGGCCGGGCGTCGCATCGGCCCGCGCCAGCCTCGGCGAACTCGGCAACTTCTATGCGAACGTCATCTCCGGCCATTCGATCCTGGTCTATGCCGCCTTCGTCATGGTGCCGGTGACCTGGTGGGTGTTACAGCGCACCCGCTTCGGGCTTCGCTTGCGCGCCGTCGGCGAGAACCCGCTGGCGGTCGATACCGCCGGCATCTCGGTCGGGCGGCTGCGCTATCTGGCGGTGATCATCGCCGGCGTGCTGTGCGGCTTCGGTGGCACCTATCTCGCCATCGCGCAGTCGAGCGAATTCGTGCGCGACATGACCGCCGGCAAGGGCTTCATCGCGCTCGCCGCCCTGGTCTTCGCCAAGTGGCGGCCGTTCGCGGCCATGGCGACCTGCCTGCTATTCGGCTTCCTCGATGCCGCCGGCAGCCGGTTGCAGGGGACGCCGCTGCCCTGGGTCGGCCAGGTGCCGGTGCAGGTGTTCCAGGCATTGCCCTACATCCTGACCGTGGTGCTGCTCGCCGGCTTCATCGGCAAGGCCATCCCGCCGAAGGCTTCGGGCGTGCCCTATACCAAGGACCGCTGACAAGGAGGGGCCGATGTCCCAATTGCACGAACTGTTCGCCGCCGCCGCCGCCGCACGGCCCAAGGCCTATGCGCCCTATTCGCGCTTCCACGTCGGTGCAGCGATCCTTTGCGCCGATGGCGCCGTCTATTCCGGCTGCAACATCGAGAATGCCGCCTATCCGGAAGGGACGTGCGCCGAAGCGGGTGCCATCGCCCATATGGTGATGGGTGGAGCAACGAAGATCGCCGAGATCGCCATCGTCGGCGGCCCGGCCGGCGCTGCGGAAATCCTCTGCCCGCCGTGCGGCGGCTGCCGGCAGAAGATCCGCGAGTTCGGCGGGCTCATGGCCAAGGTTCACCTGCGCGACGAAACCGGCACCGTGCGCAGCTTCGCCCTGCAAGACCTGCTGCCGGTTTCGTTCGGGCCGGAAAGCCTG
>JARLIU010000315.1 GCA_031291595.1 Ancalomicrobiaceae bacterium
CCCATGGCACCGGCTGCACGCTTTCCTCGGCTGTTGCCGCCGGCCTCGCCCAGGGCTTGACGCTCGAAGACGCCGTCGGCGCCGCCAAGACCTACGTCACCGACGCCATCCGGGCAGCCGACGGCCTGTGCGTCGGCAGCGGGCACGGTCCCGTGCACCACTTCTATCGGTGGTGGAAATGAGCGACTCCGATCGGCGCGCCTACTCCTCCAGCATCCGGTCGAACCGGCGGATGCGGCTGGTATAGTAATCGATCAGGCAGTCGGCATTGCAGCCGCAGGAATTGCGGTCGGCGAGCCAGTCGCGCTGGCTTTCCAACAGGTCGCGCGCATCGCGCCGGTCGGACAGGCGGCGGAGCTTGTAGTAGCGGTCGGCCATTTTCTCGTCGAGCCGGCCCAAGTGCTGATCCGAACAGATCACCGCCTCGGTGCAATTGTTGGTGGTGCGGCAGGAAAAGCTCTGGGCATGCGCCGTCGCCACTGCTGCAAGGCTCAAGACTGCCGCCACGGCAATGCGAGCGATCGATTTCGTCTGTCCGGCCATGCGAGCCCCCCCTATCGCCAATGATCCGGAGGCCAGCCTAGCCATATGTCCGCCGCGCGACAAGCGCCGCGCAGCGCCTCAGCACAGCCGGACGATCGTTGCTAGTGGAGCGAATTTGACATTTGAGTCCGAGCGGACTGCGTGGTCATGCTCAAATGTCAAATTCAAAGCTCCACTAGACTCAATGAATTGCTAGTGGTCCTGAGATTCCGACATTTGCGTGTGAGCACGCTGCGAGTGGAATGCAAATGTCGGAATCGGACCACTAGGCGCTTATCGCCTCGGCTTACCGTTTCAGCGCATGATAGCGCTTCAACAGCCCCTCGGTCGAAGCGTCGAGGCCCTTGGCCTCAGCCTCGCCCTTCACCGCCGGCAGCAGCGCCGTCGCCAGTTGCTTGCCGAGTTCGACGCCCCATTGGTCGAACGAATTGACGTTCCAGATCACCCCCTGCACGAACACCTTGTGCTCGTAGAGAGCCAGCAGCCGGCCGAGGGTGAACGGATCGAGCGTCCTGTACATCAGCGTGTTGGACGGGCGGTTGCCGGAGAACACCTTGTGCGGCGCCAGCGCGGCGATTGCCTTGTCGTCCATGCCGGACGCCCGCAGTTCTGCGACGACCTCATCGGCCGTCTTGCCGCGCATCAGCGCCTGTCCCTGCGCCAGGCAATTGGCGACGAGCTTGGCATGATGGTCGGACAGCTGCTCGTGCGGCGTGGCGGCGAGGAGGAAGTCGACCGGGATCACCTCGGTGCCCTGGTGGATCAGCTGGAAGAAGGCGTGCTGACCATTGGTGCCCGGCTCGCCCCAGACGACCGGTCCGGTGGAGATGGCGACCGGCGAGCCGTCCTTCTGAACGCCCTTGCCATTCGATTCCATGTCGAGTTGCTGCAGGTGGGCGGCGAAGCGCGACAGATGCTGGTCGTAGGGAATGACGGCGTGGGTGGCCAAGCCGATGACGTTGCGATACCAGACGCCGAGCAGCCCAAGCAGCACCGGCAGGTTGTTCGCGAGCGGCGCGTCGCGGAAATGCATGTCCATGGCGTGGCCGCCGGCGAGGAATTCGGCGAAACGCTCGGGCCCGACGGCGATGGCGACCGGCAGGCCGATCGCCGACCACACCGAATAGCGTCCCCCCACCCAGTCCCAGAAGCCGAAGGCACGGTCGGCCTTGATGCCGAACGCTTCGACCTTCGGGATGGCGGTGGAAATGGCGGCGAAATGGGCTGGTACCGCCGCCTCGCCGAGATGCTTGACGATCCAGGCGCGGGCCGAGGCCGCGTTGGTCATGGTCTCCAGCGTGGTGAAGGTCTTGGACGCGATCAGGAACAGCGTCGTCGCCGGATCGAGCGGCTTCAGCGTGTCGTGGATATGGGCGCCGTCGACATTGGAAACGAAGTGCAGTTTCGGCCCGTCATGGTAGGGCCGAAGCGCGATCGTCACCATCGCCGGTCCGAGGTCCGAGCCGCCGATGCCGATGTTGACGACATCGGTGAAGCGCTTGCCCGTCGCCCCGGTCAGCGACCCATCGCGCACGGCGGTGGCGAAGGCGCCGAGCTTCTGCAGCACGTCGGCCACGTCAGGTGCGACATCGGCGCCGTCGACGACATAGGACGTGCCGCTTGCATCGCGCAGCGCCACATGCAGCACCGCCCTGCCCTCGGTCGCATTGATCGCTTCCCCGGAGAACATGCGGGCGCGCCAGCCTTCGACGTCCGCCGCCTTGGCCAGCGCGACAAGCAGATCCAGCGTCTCCGGCACCATGCGGTTCTTGGAAAAATCCAGCGTCAGGTCGTCGACGCTGACCGATAGCCGCTCGAAGCGTTGCGGATCGGCGGCGAAGAGCTCGCGCATAGGCGCGGCGGCGATCTTGGCGGCGTGGCCCTTGAGGGCGGCGAAGGCGGCAGTGGTGTCAGCTGTCATGAGATGATCCCACGGGTTTGGGCACATTCGCCGATCGCTGCCCGAGGTCGGGAGTCCCCGGGGGATCGGTGCCGTGGGTGTCGGGTGCGCCGCCTCAATGAAGGCCATCATCCGAGGTTTCGGGCGATTGACGGCAATTCGCGGGCGGGCCGGGCGGCCGGTCCAACCGCGCTCAGAAGGCCTTGAAGGTGATGAGCGTCTTGGTGTCGTGGATGCCGGGGATATGGTGTACCTGATCGTTGACGAAACGGCCGATATCGATCTCGTCCGGCACATAGAATTTCACGATCAGGTCGAAGTCGCCGGCAATCGAATAGATTTCCGAGGCGATCTCGGCATCCGCCAGCTGAGTGGCGACGTCATAGGACTTGCCGAGCTGGCATTTGATCAACACGAAGAAGGGCTTCATCGCCTGGTCCATCCCGACATGCGGTTTTGGGGACGCCATAGCCCGGCGCCCGGTTGGCCAATGGTCTACCCTGGAATCGGGAGAAATTCCACCGCCGGGAAAGCCCTTGCATCGCCACGCCATCGGCAGTATTAAACGTGTCGGTTAATTAACCGATCGGATAAATAGGCGCCAAGCAGCGGCGTATCCGAGCACCGGGTTTGAGGGAGACATCCGATGCAGCAGACGACAAATTTCACCACCTTCACCATCGACCGCTCGCTGGCACATCCGCCGGCACGCGTGTTCGCCGCCTTTTCCAGCCTCGAGGCCAAGTCGAAGTGGTTTGGCGGGCCGGCCGAATGGAAGCTTGCCGAGCGGTCGCTCGATTTTCGCGTCGGCGGGCGTGAAGTATCGAGCGGCGGACCGAGCGGCGGCCAGATGCATCGCTTCGACGCGCTCTACTACGACATCGTGCCCGATCGGCGGATCATCTATTCCTATGAGCTGCATCTCGGCGACGTGAAGATCTCGGTGTCGCTCGCCACCTTCGAATTCGAGCCGGACGGCGGCGGCACGCTGTTGCGCTTCACCGAACAGGCGGCGTTTCTCGACGGCTTCGAGGATGCCGGCGGTCGCGAGCACGGCTCGCGCTGGCTGATCGGCAAGCTCGCCGACGTGCTCGACGGCGTGGCCCCGAGCGCTACGTTCGAGCCGCAGTGAGGGACGTACCCGTGTCCGAAGTTGCCATCGACCGGCTGTCGCTGACGTTTGCCGCGCTCGCTGATCCTACCCGCCGGGCGATCCTCGCCCGGCTGGCCGACGGCGAGACCTCGGTCACGGCGCTCGCCGAACCCTTCGCCATCAGTCTGCCGGCGGTCTCCAAACACCTGAAGGTGTTGGAGAAGGCCGGGCTGGTGGCGCGCGGGCGCGAGGCACAATGGCGGCCATGCAAACTCAACGCCCAGCCGCTGCGCGATGCGTCCGACTGGGTGGCGCGCTACCGCCGGTTCTGGGAAGCGAGCTTCGACCGTCTGGAATCCTATCTCGACGGCATCGAGACGAGCGAAAAATAACCCGTTCCCTATTCCAGCCGGATCCGCACCGAGGCCACCGCGCCACGCGCATCGACCACCGAGACGCGGGCAAAGCCGGCGCCATCCGGCTGCCAGGAGGCGGTGCGACGCAGATCGGCGCGGGTCACCGGCACGCCATCGACCATCCAGGTCAGCGGCGGCACACCGCCGAGCGCCTTCAGCGCCAACGGGCCGGAGTCGTTCAGAACGTTTTTCGCCGTCAGCCCGAGATCGATGCGGGCGCCGTCGGGCGGATAGGAGATCTGCAACGGTGCCTGGGTGGTCGCGGCCAGCGTCACGCGCGGAATCGACGTCTGGCGGGCGAGCATTCTGAGCGGCGGCGGCAATGTCGCCGTGGTGGCGATCAGCGCATTGGGCGGCTGCGGGATGATGTCGGGCGGCGTGCCGATGCGCTGGTAGGCGTCGAACAGGATCGGCGCGGCAACGAGGCGGCCGACGAGACCGGGCATCGGCTGACCGTCCGGCCGCCCGACCCACACCGCCACCGTCCAGTGCCGGTCGAAGCCGACGGCCCAGGCATCGCGATAGCCGTACGACGTGCCGGTCTTGTAGGCCAGCCGGTCGGGCAGCGCGTTCAGCGGCGGCGGCGCTCCACGCAGAATGTCTGCGACATACCAGGCGGACACCGGATCGGTGAGGCGCAATTCGACCGCAGCCTCCTCCTTGCCCGTCGCCGGCGGATCGAGCCGCCATTTCAGCGCAATCGTCTGGCCGCCGCGGGCAAGCCCGGTGTAGAGCCGGGCAAGATCGGTCAGCCGGATGCCGAGGCCGCCGAGACCGATGGCCAGACCCGGCGCGGCATCCTTGGGGATCTGCAGTTCCGCCCCCGCTCCCTTCAAGCGCGCGACAAGTCTTGCCGGACCGACGGCATTCAGCATCTCGACTGCCGGCACATTCAGCGACTGCTGCAAGGCATAGCGCGCCGTCACCGTGCCGTGGAATGACTGGTCGAAATTCTCCGGCGCCCAGGCGCCAAAGCGCGCCGGCCGGTCTTCGAGACTAGTTTCGGGGTGCGCCTGGCCGTTCTCGAAGGCGAGCGCGTAGATGAAGGGCTTCAGGGCGGAACCGGGCGAGCGGAACGCCCGGGTCAGATCGACGCCGCCCGAACGCTCCACCGAGAAATAGTCGGCGCCGCCGACATGGGCGCGCACCTCGCCGGTGAAATTGTCGATGATCAGCACCGCCGCCGACAGTTTCGAGCCGAGCTGGCTGATCCGGTCGCGCACCATCGCCTCGATGGTGGCCTGCAGGCGGTAGTCGAGCGTGGTCCGCTGGATCTTCAGGTCCGGCCGCTCGGCGACAAGCTCTTCCGACAGATGCGGGGCGAGATTCGGGAACGACAGCCGCCCGGATGGCATCGGCTCGGCGATCGCATGCGCCCATTCGGCGCGGGAGAGAATGTGGCGCTCCGCGGCCCGTTCGAGCACGCGATTGCGCGAGACGAGCGCCGCCTGGTTCTGCCGGTCGGGGCGACGCGTCTCGGGCGACTGCGGCAGGGCGACGAGCAGCGCCGATTCCGCCGGGCTCAAGCGCCGGGGCTCCTTGCCGAAATACGCAAGGCTCGCCGCCCTGAGACCCTCGACGTTGCCGCCGAACGGGGCGAGCGACAGATACAGCGACAGGATCTCGTCCTTGGAAAACCGCTGTTCCAGCTGTAAGGCGCGGATCGCCTGGCGCGCCTTGGCGGCGAACGAGCGTTCGTCACGCGGCTCCAACAGCCGGGCGACCTGCATGGTGATGGTCGAGCCGCCGGAGACGATGCGGTGCTCGCGGATCAACTGCCAGGCGGCGCGGGCGGAGGCAAAGATGTCGACGCCGTGGTGATCGCGGAAGCGGTTGTCCTCATACGCCAAGAGCATGCGCACATAGGCCGGATCGACCTCGTCGACCTTTACCGGCAGCCGCCAGCGGCCGTCAGACGTGGTGAAGGGCCGCAACAGCCGTCCGTTGCGGTCGACCACGGTGACGGAGCGTACATCGGCCGGCGAGACGTCGACCGGCTTCAGGTCTTTCACCGCCAGCCACAGGCCGAAGGTGGCCGGGATCGCCGCGTCGAGGGCGAGGGCGAGGATCGCGGCGGTCGAGCGGGTGAGGAGGCGGAGGATGGGGCGGAGGGGTCGGTGCGGCGCGGCGGCAGGGGGATCCGAGGGTGTGGACCCCTCACCCGGGCTTCGCCCACCCTCTCCCACAAGGGGAGAGGGCGAAGGAGCTGCGGGCTCAAGGCCGGTGGGGGCCGAGATCGGCACCTCATCCCCTTCCCCCCTTGTGGGGGAAGGTGCCCGAAGGGCGGATGAGGGGTGTTCGCCGTTCGAATTCACGCCGAATCTCCCCTCACTTGTCCGTCACTTCCACCGTGCCGAAGGCGGTACGGCCGTAGCGCTCGGGCCGGTACATGTCTTCCACCGTCGCCGGCGGCAGCACGTATTTGCCCGGCGCCACGGCGCGGACCATGTAGGCCAGGTTGAAGAACGCCGACTGGCTCGGGCTGCGGTCGATCGCGGCGACGAAACGGTCGTCGCGGTATTCGGTGTGCGTTGCCTCCACCGTCGTCTGCAGCCAATCGAAGCCCTCGACCGAACCGGATTTGACCAGATCCGGATTGTCGATCTCGAAGCCGGCCGGCAGCCGGTCGACGACGATGATCTTGGCATCGGCCGCCTTGTCCTCGGTGATCTTCAGCACCACCACCAGCCGTGTCGTCTGCTTCACCTTCGACGGATCGACCTGCTTGCCGTCGAGCGTGTAGAAGGCCCGCTCGATCTTGTAGCCTTGCGCGTCGGCCGGCTCCGGCTGGATCGGATGGCCGGAGACGTTGAGCACGGCTTTGACCGGCACCGGGCCGTTGTTGACGATGGTGACCGGGCCGCCTTCGAGCGCCGCCGACCGGTACGAGCGGTAAAGGGCGCCGTCGCGCGGGGCACCGTCGATCGACAGCGACACTTTGTCGGCGTCCTTCAGCGTGGCGTAGGCGGCGAGCACCATCCAGGCGTTTTCCTGGGTCGAGGTGTAGGTCACCGCGCTGCGGTCGGTCTCGACCAGCGCCGAGACCTTCTGCACCAGGTTGCCCTGCGCGTTCGCCTCCGCCATCAGGGCGATCAGCCCGGCGCCGTCGCGCAACGGCGAGCCGTAGTCCTCGCGCCACGTACGGTCGCCGGTAATGGCGTTGAGCCGTTCGACCGCCGCCTGGAACAACGGCTGCGCCCGGCCGCGATCGCCGAGCATGGCGAGTGCCGCGCCAATCTGCGCCTTGGCCAAGGGCGTCACGAAGATCTCCGGCTTGGTATCGGCCAGATAACGCAGATCGCCGATCACCGGCCGGCCGTTGCGGGCGAGCACGTAGGCCGCATAGGCGATCTGGTAGGCATCGCCTTCCTTCGGCTCGTTGGTGTTGACGATGTAGTTCCTCAAGCGGTCGAGCAGCGAGCCGATCGCCGTATCGGGCACGGCATAGCCGCGCTCCCGCGCCCGGGTGAGGAAGTCGCCGACGTAAGCATCGAGCCAGATCGAATCGCCGCCGACACCCCACAGGCCGAACGAGCCGTTGGAATCCTGCCGCGCCAGCACCCGGTCGATCGCCGTCTTGATGCGCTGATCGACGCCCTCGTCGAGGGCAAGATTCTGCTCTTCCGCGATCTTGTTGACGTAGAGGAGCGGCAGCGCCCGGCTGACCGTCTGTTCGGTGCAGCCGTAGGGGTAGCGGTCGATCGCCTTCAACAGCGCCGCGACGTCGAAGGCCGTCTCAGGCGCCACCGAGATGGAGACGATGCCGGTGCCGGCGAGGAAGTCCTTGGTCAGATCGTCGGTCAGCGTGATCGAGCCGCCATTCTGGGCGAGCGGCAGGATCGAGCGCTGGTAGACGGCCGGCGTCGCCGGCTCGACGGTCAAGGCCAGCGTCTGGCCAGCCTCGATGTTCGGGCCGGTGAGCTTGACGTCGACGGTCGCCTTGCCGAGGCCGGCGGCGGTGACGGGCAGCGACAATTGCGCCCTGCCCTTTGCCGCCAGCTTGATGGTCGAGGACAGCGCGTCGGCCGGCAGCACCACCGGGCCGTGGATATCGACGTCGACATGATAGTCGCCCGCCGGCCCTTCGACGTTGTCGACGGCCAGATGGAAGCGCGACTGGTCACCCAGCGCCATGAAACGCGGCAGCGTCGCCTGCACCACCACCGGATCGCGCACGATGACGTCCGCCTCGCCATGGCCGAGCTTCGATTTGGTCCAGGCGACGGCGGCGACCCGGACGGTGCCGTTGAAGGCCGGGATGTCGAAATTGACCGCAGCCGTTCCATCGGCAGCAACGGTGACGACGCCGGAATAGCGCGACAGCGGCTCCTGGTCCGGCGGCGCCTGCACCTTCTTGGTGTCCTGGTCGCCGCCCTGGGTGATGGTGCCGCGCGTCCCCTGCATGCCGTCGATCAGGAAGCCGTAGAGGTCGCGCAACTCGCCCGATAACAGCCGCTGACCGAAAGCGAAGTCCTCCGGGTTCGGCGTCTCGTAGTGGGTCAGGTTGAGGATGCCGACGTCGACGGCTGAGACGGTGACATAGGCCGCCTCGCCCGGCTCCAGTCCGGCGATCTTCACCGGAATCGTCAAAGCCCCGCGTGGCCGCATCAGATCCGGCGGGCTCAGCTTGACACCGAGGGTGCGGGCCGGCCGGTCGATCGCCAGCCAGGAGACGCCGATGGCGCGGCCGGGCATGCGATGCGCCGCCACGTCGAGCGGCCGGTAGGCCATGGCGACCACATAGGCGCCTGCGCCCCAATTGCCGTCGGCGGGGATCGACAGCGTCGTGCCGGCTGGCGTCACGTCGACCATCCTGATGTCGTTGACCTTGTCGGAGATGACGTCCACGGTGGCCTTGCCGGCAAACCGCGGCTTCAGCCGGATCTTGATCTCCTCGCCGGACTGATAGGCCTGCTTGTCGGTGGCGACATCGAGCACATCGGGCGTATCGGCCTTGTCCGCGCCGCCCCAGCCGACCCAGAACGACACCGAGGTGTGCGGTCCGGCCGGATCGTCGCTCGTCACGTCGAGCCGATAGTTGCCCCAGTCGACCGGGGCGGCGATATGCGCCGGCTCGGTTGCAGCGATGTCGAGCGTGCCGTCGGCCACGCGTTCGGCCCGCTTGATCACCTCATAGTCCCAGTGACCCTCGGAATTGTACCACTGGTAACTGTGGGAGATGCGCGACAGCTGCCACTTCACGCCGTTCTTGGCGAGCTTCTGGCCTGTGGGCGTGGCAAACAGCACGTCGAACTTGGCCTGATCGCCGGCATTCAGGGCGGAATCGTCGAAGTCCTTTCGCACCGCCAGCACCGATTCCTTCGGCAGGATCGGCACGGTCAACGAGCGTTCGATCTCGCGACCGCCGGATTCGGCGATCTTGAGATCCACCGTCATCTGCAGCGGCCGGGTGGTCTCGGCCGGCGGCACCTCGACCACGACGGAACCGGCGCCCTTGTCGTCGGTCGTGTAGTCGCCCTCGATCTCCTTCGATACGGCTTCGAACGATTCGTCGTCGAGGCCGACGGTCCAACCGGCAAGACCGGGGATGGTGGTCGTCTCGGACTGTTCGACCTTCAGCGTGCCCGACAGGGTCAGGCCGCTGGCCGGGGCGCCGTAGAGGTAGTTGGCGAGAACGCCGACGTCGAGCGGTTCGCCGGCATTGAGCCGCGCCTGTTTCGGCGTCAGCTTCATGTCGATGCGTTCGGGCACGTAGTCTTCGACGAGGAAGGAGATCTCGCCGATTGCCGGCTGCTTCGGGTCGGAGAAGGCCCTGACGTGCCAGGTGCCGGTCGGGGCGCCTGAAACGAGCGGCAGCGACCAGGCCCGGCCGCCCTCCCCTTGGTCGGTAACGACGGAACGGCGGTATTCGACGCCGTCGGAGCGTTCGGCGACCAGCGTTACCGGCAGGCCCGGAACCGACTTGCCCTTCACGTCGCGCAACAGCGCCGTCACGTTGACCGTCTCGCCGGAGCGATAGACGCCGCGCTCGGTATAGAGGAAGGCATCGAGCCCGGTGGGGCTTTCGCGGCCCTTGACGCCGCGGTCGGTCAGATCGAAGGCTTGGGCCTGCTGATCGAGGAAGCCATAGTCGCTGCCGCCGTCATCGGCGACGATGAGGCCGGGGGCGAGGCCGCCCTTGCCGCGCCCGAGCCCCGCATCGAACTTCACATGGCCGCTGGCATCGGTCCGGGCGGCAGCGAGCACCTCGTTGTTCTTGGCAATCAGCCGAACATTGATGCCGGCGACCGGATCGGCGCTGGCGAGCGAACGCACGAACACATGCACGCCGTCATCGCCGGAAAACGACGTCAGGCCAAGGTCCGAGACCAGAAACCATTGCGTGGCGCGGCTGTCGTAGTCTTCGAGCGAGCCGTTGGTGGCTTTGGCCAGCATGACGTAGATGCCGGGCGCGAGCTTGCCGACCGCCTGCAGTACGGGGAAGGCGGTGACGACGTCCTGGTTCAAGTCCGATTTCACGTCGAGCTTGCCGGACCAGACCTTCACGCCCTTTTCGTCGGCGATCTTGCTGGCCGAATACCCGTCGAGCTGGCGGAAGAAATCTTCCGAATGCACCGTCGGCAACAGGCTGCGATCGCCGATGCGGTAGATGTCGACGTCGACCTTCGGCGTGTTGACGGTGATGATCGGCAGGCCTTCCTGGCCGGTCGACGGCAGCACGTAGTTCTTGCCGGTGAAGCGCACCGCCGGCGAGCGGTCCTTGACGTAGAGGTCGTAGTCGGCGGACTTCAACAGATCCTCGCCGACGGACGACGGCAGGCCCTCGCGGATGACCACCGAATAGCGTTTGCCGTGTTCGAGGCCGTCGACGCAGAGCTGCTGGCCCTGGGCGGTGATGGCCGGCGTGGCGATGCCGCCGACCACGACATAGGGGGTGAAATCGACCTTGCCGCCGGCCAGATTCTCGGAGAACTGGAAGCAGACGCGCGGGCTCACCGCATCGGCATCGAGCTTGTAGTCCATCAGCCGGAAGCCATGCTCGGCGCGCAGCCGCGTGTAGGCCTCGCGGTTGTCCTTGTTCTCGGCGACCTTGATGGCCGAGCGCAGCACGTTGAGCGCATCCTTCGGCTCCTTCAGGGTCTCGTAGACCGAGGCCAGCGTGCCGAGCGCCACCGCCTCGTCGGCCTTGCTCGACGCCTGCTGATAGGCGGCGTAGGCGGCGACGGTGGCGGTGTGGTGGTATTGGTAGGTTTCGGAATAATTGTTGCCGGACATATCGGCGGTCATCAGCGCCAGACGCGACCAGATCTTCCAGTCCTTCGGATCGAGGACGAGCGCGGTGGCATAGTCGTCGTAGGCGGTGGTCTCCTCGCCCTTCTGCTCGGCAGCGATGCCGGCGGCCTTGATCTTGGCGGCATCGACACCCGAGGTCTTGTACTGACCCTTCCATTTGCCGGTGAGCCGGACGACGTCGCTCGCCAGATCGTCGCGCTGGTAGAGCTTCTGATCGGCGAACGCCCCGCTTGCGACAAAACACGCGACCAGGAGGGCAAAAACGGCTCCGACAATGCGCGACATGGCGATCTCTCCCGAAGGGCGATGCTCAATCGCCCTCAAAATCATACTTCGCCGGCTTCAAAACGGTCCGGCGCCGGTCAATGGCGGCGCTAAAGCCTGCCCCGATCAGACGAAATCATCTGTTTGGGACCGGTTCCCGGGGGCAATGGCTCGAGCCTGTTCCAGTCGTCCAGATCAAAACCATCCGAACGGAACACGCCCAGGGCCAAACGCTGCCCGGTGCGCATGCGATCAAAAACATGGGCCATCAGAAGGCGCGACTTGGGCGACATCGTGACGGCCGCTGCCGCAGCTTCGCCGCATCCGGCGCGGCCCGGCAGGGAATGCAAGCAAAGGCAACGGCGTTTCCGATCCACGCATGGCGGCGTCCGGTTGGGACTCGACATCGATGCCGCAGCTCTGCGACAGTCGGCTCATTCGTTATCGCTTTTGCCTCGCCGGCCGACGCTAGCACGGCCCCGTTCCGAAGGCATCGATTTTTCCAGGAGGCGCTTCCCCATGCATTTCCCGTCATTTAGTCCGCTCGGCGTTGCCGCTGTCGCCGCCGCGGCCGTCATTGCCGCCGCATCCGCCTCCTTCGCCCAGACCGCGCCCTCGACCGGCACCAAATCCGGCAGCGTCGCCCCGATGGCGGCCAAGCCGGTACCGACGACGAAGAGTCCCGGCCCCGCTCCGGCCGCCGCGCCGGTCGACGCGGCCAAGATTGCCTGGGACAAGCTCAGCCTGGAGGACCGCCACGCCATCCAGGACGCGCTGATCTGGACCGGCGACTACAACGGCGGCGTCGACGGCACCTTCGGCAAGGGGACGCTCGATGCGCTGAAGTCGTTCGAGACCAAGCACAAGCTCACCGCCGCCGGCACCGTCGATGCCGGCGAGATGAAGGCGATCGTCGAAGCCGGCACGTCTGCCCGGACGGCGGCGAAATTCACAATTCTCACAGATGCCGCCACCGGGATCGCCATCGGCGTGCCGCTGGCCCTGGTCGGCCCCGCCACCCGGACCGAACACGGCACCGCCTGGACGGCGACGGCGAAGCAGTTCACCGAGGAAACTTTTGCCCTCGCCGGTACCGACACCGATCTGCCGGCGCTGTTCCAGCAGATGAAGGCCGACACGCGCGACGGCCGCAAGGTCGACTATTCCGTCATCCGCTCCGACTGGTTCGTCGTCTCCGGACAGACCGCTGCGCGCCGGTTCTATACCCGTGTCGGGCTCAACGCCGACAAGCAGGCGCGCGGCTTCACCTTCTCCTACAACAAGCTGCTTGCCACGGCGGTCGAGAGGTTCTCCGTCGCCATCTCCAATTCCTTCGATCCGACCGGCAAATCGGCGCCCGCCTCGACCCCGGCGAAGCCCGAGACCGTGTCGAAGCAGACGCCTGCAACCCCGACCCAACCGGCCGCCGCACCCGCCGGTCCGATGATCGCCAATGGTCTGGCGCTAGCGCCCGGCAAGGTGCTGACCGTCGCCGCCGCGGTGACCAAATGCACCTCGCTTGCCGTCGGCACCTCGCCGGCGACGATCGCAAAACTCGACCGAGAGGCCGGTCTCGCACTGCTTGATGTCGCGGGCGTCAAGGCACCGGCAGCCGACCTGCCGGTGCGCGCCGCCGATCCGGCCATCGCCGATCTCCTCGTGGTGCTGGGCTTTGCCGAAGCCTCGGGCAAGCCGGGTCCGCTGTCGGTCACTCAGGGCGAGACGGTGGCCGGACGGGCGCAGCCGGGAGCGGCGGCCTATCGCGTGCTGACGCAATTGCAGCCGGGCGGCACCGGGGCGCTCGTCACCGACCGCACCGGCGCGCTGATCGCGCTCATCGCCGCCGTGCCGCGCCGGGGGCCGCAGATCGCCGGCATCGCACCGCAGACGGCCTATGACGTGGTGCCGGGCACCGCGATTGCCGGGTTCCTTGGCAGCGCCGGCATCGCAGCAGCTGCGCCCAAATCGGCGGCGCTCACGGCCGGCGAGATCGCCGCCGCCACGCGCGGCACGATCGTGCCGGTCGTCTGCGGACAGTAACTGTCAGCAGCATGCGATAAGGAGATGACGGTTCGGGGCGATAGCGACGGCTGGCCTTGTCTTTGTTCCTTGTCCGTTCTATAAAAGACTTGGCAACAGCATCCGCCGCCCCACATTTGACGTGAACGACGCTGACGACGCCGTGGCCCGCCCGGCCGACGGCACGGCAGAGCTTTTCGGCAGACACCAGCAGATCCGGACCCATGACCCTGACCCGACGTTCGATCGAACCGAGCCGCAACGTGATCTCGATCCGGGGCGCGCGCGAGCACAATTTGAAGAATGTCGATCTCGACCTGCCGCGCGATTCGCTGATCGTGATGACCGGGCTGTCGGGATCCGGCAAGTCGTCGCTTGCCTTCGATACGATCTATGCCGAGGGCCAGCGCCGCTACGTCGAGAGCCTGTCGGCCTACGCCCGGCAGTTCCTGGAAATGATGCAGAAACCGGACGTCGACCAGATCGACGGCCTGTCGCCGGCGATCTCGATCGAGCAGAAGACGACGTCGCGCAATCCGCGCTCCACGGTCGGCACGGTCACCGAGATCTACGATTACATGCGGCTGTTGTTCGCCCGCGTCGGCGTGCCCTATTCGCCAGCGACCGGCCTACCGATCGAGAGCCAGACCATCAGCCAGATGGTCGACCGCACGCTCGCCCTGCCCGAAGGCAGCCGCGCCTTCCTGCTCGCCCCGATGATCCGCGGCCGCAAGGGCGAGTACCGCAAGGAACTGGCGGATTTACAGAAAAAGGGCTTCCAGCGGGTCCGTATCGACGGCACCTACTACGAGATCGCCGATGCGCCGACGCTCGACAAGAAATTGAAGCACGACATCGACGTCGTGGTCGACCGCATCGTCGTGCGCCCCGATCTCAGCTCGCGGCTGGCCGATTCGTTCGAGACGGCGCTGCATCTGGCCGACGGCATCGCCGTCGTCGAAATGGCGGACCAGAAGGATGAGGCCGGCAAGCCGGTCTCCATCCTGTTCTCGGAGAAATTCGCCTGTCCGGTGTCCGGCTTCACCATTTCGGAAATCGAGCCGCGGCTGTTCTCCTTCAACAATCCGTTCGGTGCCTGCCCGACCTGCGGCGGCCTCGGCTCGGAGCAGAAGATCGATGCCGAACTGGTGGTCCCCGATCAGAGTCTCAGCTTGAAGGCTGGCGCGGTGGCGCCGTGGTCGCGCTCGACCTCGCCCTTCGTGCTGCAGACGCTCGAGGGGCTGTCGCGGCAATACGGCTTCTCGCTGGCAAAGCCCTGGCGCGATCTGCCCGAGCAGGCGCGCCAAGTCATTCTGCACGGCACCGGCCATGAAGAGGTCGAATTCACCTACGAGGACGGCGTCAGGAGCTATCGCACGCTGAAGACCTTCGAGGGCGTCATTCCGAACCTCGAACGGCGCTGGCGCGAGACTGAGAGCGACTGGTCGCGCGAGGAGATCGAACGCTATTTCACCGCCACGCCGTGTGCCGCCTGCGGTGGCCACCGGCTGAAGCCGGAGGCGCTCGCGGTGAAGATCGCCGGCCACCACATCGGCCAGGTGTCGGAGATGTCGATCCGCCGGGCGCTGCCGTGGTTCGAGTGCCTGCCGGCTGACTTGACCGACAAGCAGAACGAGATCGCCCACCGGATCCTCAAGGAGATCCGCGAGCGGCTGAAGTTCCTGGTCGACGTCGGGCTCGACTATCTGACGCTGTCGCGCAATTCCGGCACGCTGTCGGGCGGCGAAAGCCAGCGCATTAGACTGGCGAGCCAGATCGGTTCGGGGCTGACGGGCGTGCTCTATGTGCTCGACGAGCCGTCGATCGGGCTGCACCAGCGCGACAACGCCCGTCTCCTCACCACGCTGAAACACCTGCGCGATCTCGGCAATACCGTGATCGTGGTCGAGCACGACGAGGATGCCATCCGCGAGG
>JARLIU010000316.1 GCA_031291595.1 Ancalomicrobiaceae bacterium
GCGAGCGGCGGCGCCGACGGGGTTAGGCGCGGGCGGGGGCCAGCCGGCGGGTGCCGCGGCGGCGGAAAGCGCCGATGCCCCACACGATCGCGGCAAAGCCGAGCCCGGCGGCAAGCACCCACCAGGCGGGGCGCAGCATCGAAAGATCGTCGAATTCGAAGTTGGCGGCGAACACGGCGGACGCCGGCACGCGGGTCGCCAAACCATACCAGCCGGCTTCGATGAACGCGGTGAGCGCGGCGGCAACGACGGCGGTCAGCCCGAGCGCGATGGGGGTGAGCTTGAAGCCGCGCCAGACGATCAGCCGGCAGCCCTCCAGGATCAGCAGGAAGCCGAGCATCAGCGTCGCCTCATAGGCATCGATCTTCGACTGCATGAAGAAGTGCAGCACGGCGAGCACCGCGATCGGATGTACCAGCTTGTGCAGCCGGCGCCAGCGGACGGCGCCGAGGCGGCGCACCATGCCGTCGGTCGAGGTCACCCCCAACGCGATGAGGCCGAGGATGGCGGTAAAGCCGATGGTCAGATAGATGCGGAGCACGATCTCCGAGGCGATGCGGCTGATGTCGAGGCGCTGATCGAGGCAATACAGCGAAAAATGCCCGAGCACATAGAACAGGGCGGAGAGCCCGATCATCCGCCTGACCCCGATCAGCTTCGTCCAGCCCGTGGCATAGCGGACGGGCGTGACGGCGAGCGCGATGAGGACGAAGCGCACCGCCCACTTGCCCGTCTCGTGGATCGCTTCGTTGAGGACGCGCGGGGCCAGCCAGCCCTGCTGCCACTCGATGGCGATCCATATGGCCGGCACGATCAACCCGACCAGCACGGCGGCGCGCAAGGGAGAGAACCGGCCGAGCCGGTCATTCCAGGGAAGGGCGGTGGCAATGGCAGTTGCGGGCAATGGCGGGTCCTCGGTCGGTCGTCCTATAACTGCCATTCGGTCGGATCGGGCTTCACGGATGCTCACATTGACGAGATGGGGCGGCGCATCGGCAACGCACGTCGGTCCCGAGGCCCGCCGCTGGGCAGTTTGCCACGCCGCCCGCGCATCGTCCAAAAACTCGCGCTATAAGGCGCCTTGCCGCATCACCGCCCGAACGTGGGCGCCGATGACGATCCCGGGAGCGCCAGGCGATGCCACCGATCGATGTCTCGTCAATCTTGGACTGGATCAGAGGCGTGTTCCACGCCAACCGGTTCTCGGACGCCACGGTGCTGATCCTCGGCATCCTCCTCGGCCTCGTCGCCAAGAACATCTACACCATCGCCATGCGGTCGTTCGGCTTCGTCGGCGCGTTTCTGTCGCGGCTCGCCATCGGCTGGTGGGAGGAGACGCGGCGCGAGACGCCGAACGTCGTCGATTTCGCCATGGTGGTGATCGCGCCTTACGAGAACCGGCACGTCTTCCTGTTGGATCCGCTCATCGGCCCGCACCGATTGAACGAAGTGTACCTGAACCCGCGCACGGCCATCGGCGTCCGATTGCAGACCTTCTCGATTACCGAGACCAAGCCGTGGGTCAGCTTCCGGCTCGACGAAAAGCCTTCGTTCGTCGCCCGCTTGGCCCGGCTGAGGCGCCACGTGTTCCGCCGTGCCAATTATGCGCCGCTGTCGCCAGAAGACCGGCGCATCCTCAAATACCGCCGGACCTATGCGCCGATCGAGAACATGGTCGGCCAGTACATGACCAACGAATGGGCGGCCGAGATGACGCTGGGAGAGCCCTGCCACATCTTCCGCTTCATCGTAGCGCTCGTCTACGAGAAGAACGCCGACCGCCATGCCGACCGGCATTTCCACGCACTCGTCATCTGGGAAGAACTACTGCGGCGGCGCGATATACAGGAGGTCACCTACTTCAAGCCCGAACATCGCCACCGCTGGCGCACCGTCGCCCGCATCGCCGAGCACTACCGCTCGTCGACGAATGCCGTCGACGAATTCGGCACGATCGACGTGATGGTGCCGAAGCGGCTGCTGTCGCAGGACTTCGAGGTCTGTTGGGAAGCCGGGCCGGAGGGCACGCACGTGCCGGTCTGCCGGCCGCAGCGGCGGGAGATCGAGACGGCGGCATTCGAGATCGCCGCCGTCGTTGACGCGAAAGCCGTGGCCGGCGCGCTTGCCGACGAGTTCAGCGATCTGCCGTAGCTTCGGCCGCCATCTCCGCTTCGTCCGGCGCCTCGACGCGGCTGCGGCACAGCACGAGATTGGCCAAGACCATGATCGCGATCAGGGCATGCGGCAGGGCATTGTGCAGGTACAGCGCCGAGGGGCCGTGGCCGGCCATGAAGGCTGCCGCCGTCGACGGCCCGACGATGGCGCCGAGGCAGTAGGAAAACAGCATCACGGCGGAGACGCCGCTCGAGCGGGCGGCCGGAATGCCGTCGTTGATGTGGGTGACCAGCACATAATACTGGGTCGAGACGACGGCGCCGAGGAGCGCCGCCAGGGCATAGAGCGCGCCGTGGGCAAGCCGGGCGCCAGTCAGCCACAGGGCGATCTCGACCGCGACCGAGGCGGAGGCGAGCGCGGTGACCAAGAGGCGGCGGTCGATCGCATCCGAGACGCGACCGATCGGCAGTTGTACGAGCGCCGAGCCGATGGTCATGCAGATCATGAAGTTGCCGACCTCGCCCGACGTCAGCCCGATCTCGTTGCCAAAGACCGGGGCGAGCGAGAACATCGGGCCGTTGGCAAAACCGATCAGAAACACGCCGACGACGCCGACCGGCATCTCCCGCAAGAGCTTCAGGAACGGCAGCTTCGGGCTCGCCGGGCGCTCCGGCGGATCCTGCTCGGTGACGGTCAGCGGCAGGATGCCGCTGGAGAAGAACATGGCGGTGGCAATGAACAGCACCACCGACGTCGGCTCGGCCACATGCAGCAGCATGTTGCCGATGCCCCAGGCGACGTATTGCACCACGCTGTAGAGCGCGAACGCCGTGCCGCGGGTGGAATTGTCGGACTTGCCCTGCAGCCAGCCTTCGACCGTGGCGTAGAGCCCGGCGATGGCGAAGCCGCCGATGGCCCTGAGCGCGATCCAGTAGGCGGCGTCCGGCGCCAGCAGATAGGCGAGCGCGGTGATCGTGGCGAGCGCGATCGAGGCGGTGAAGGCGCGCACATGACCGGCGTGACGCACGGCGCGGGGATTGAACATCGCCCCGATCAGCATGCCGACGAAATAGGCCGACGACAGCAGTCCGATCTCGAATTCGGAATAACCGCGGATCTTGGCGCTCAACGGCACGATGGTGTTCAACAGGCCCTGGCCGGTGACGACCAACATGACGGCGATGTTCAGGGCAACGATCGGGCGATAGGCGGTCAGCACGGTGGAGCCTTCGGGCGTCTTGGTGGCATTGGCGAGCGGCAACGGACAGGCGGGAATGCGGCGGGCGGGGAGCCCGTCAGCCGCCGGAGGTCGAACCGCCGGGTCTGGCGGTGAATGGCGGTTTCGAGAAGCGGCTGATCAGCCAGGACCGGAACACGGACACCGCCGTGTCGCCGAGGTCGTCGGGATGGATGGCGAGGTAGTAGCCATAGCCGTCGTCGATGGAATGGGCGAAGGGGGAGACGATCTTGCCGGCGGCGATCTCCTCCTGGAACAAGAGCGGATCGACCAACGCCAGGCCCTCGCCCGACATGGCGTAGAGCACCGCCATCTGGGCGGTATCGAACACCAGGCCACGGTCGACCTTGACCTCGGGAAAGCCGATGGCGCGAATGAAGATCTCCCACGGGTAGTTGCGCGGACGGTCGTCGATGCGCACGTGCAGGAGATCGTTGGTCGACAGAAACTGCACCAGCGGCACGTCGGTGGCGCGCGCCGCGACGTCCGGATGGCAGAGGATCGACAGTTTCTCCATCCACAGCAGATCGAGCACGCGATCCGTGACCTTGGGTTCCGAATAGACCACCGAAATCTCGGCGGCGCGCTCCATCGGGCCGAGCGGCGGGCGCGATTCGATATCGATGGCGATGTCGGGATAGTCGCGGCGGAAATCGCGCAGGATCGGCACGGCGAGTTGATGGGCGAAGGTGTGCGGCAGCGTCACCTTCAGCGACCGCCGCGGCAGGCCCTTTTCGGCGCGGATCTCTTCCAGCACCTCGTCGATACGGTCGAACGACTTGGTGACGACGGGAAGCAGCCGGCGGCCGGCCTCGGTCAGGCTCAGCTGATGCGGCTTCCTGTCGAACAGCGGCACGCCGATCAGGTCTTCGAGCCCGATGACATGGCGGCTGACGGCGGATTGCGAGACCAGGAGGCTCGAAGCTGCGGCGGTGAAGCTCGTATGCCGGCCGGCCGCCTCGAAGGCGCGAAGGGCATTCAGCGGCAGCCAGCGGCGATCCATCTTCGTGGTTCCTGAAAGGATCGAACCGGACGGCGCGCCGGCGAGCGCTCAGCCGATTCGGGTTCGGGCAAGGAGGTCTTCGTTCAGTTCGTAGCCGAGCCTCGGCCTGTCCGACAAGACGATATCGCCGTTCAGGTCGATATCGAAGGGTTCGAGCATGGGGAAGTCACGGCGGCGAAGCGTCCATTCCGGCGGATCATACGGGAACTCGACAAATGGAGCATCGGCGCATGCGGCGGTCAGATGCGCGTTTGCGACAAGGCCCATGCCGTTGGTCCAGGTGTGGGGCGTGAACACCAGGTTGGCCTCCTGCGCCATGTAGGCGATCCGGCGCAAACCGGTGATGCCGCCGACGAGCGCGGCGGGCGGGGCGGCACGAAAATCCCCACTCGCGATCAGTATCCGTCGGCCCGGCGCGGGACACGGTCTTTATTCGATGCCGCGATCGAAAAATGCGATATGCGCCGCCAGCCCCTTCCCTCCGGCCCGGACAGCCGTCAGTGTCAGTGAATTCACGCGCATGCTGGCGCCGAGCGGAGCGAACGCAAACCCATGGATGAGCCGATCGAAAGTCGCGACCGGCCGCGACGTCGCGGACGCGAGGAGCGCCGCAGCGCGCGCGAGCCGCAGGCGGTGAAGCCGCAATCCCGGCTGCCGTTTCAGCCGGTAGCGGCGGTCTCCGAGGACCAACTCGAAGCCATCCATCAGGCGTCGCTGACCATCCTCGAAGAAATCGGCATGGACGTGCTGCATGCCGAGGCGAAGGGGCTCTTGAAAGCGGCCGGCGCCGATGTCGATCCGAATTCCGATCGGATCCGTTTCGACCGCGGCCTCATCCAGTCGGTGATCGGCCGGGCGCCGAGGGAGTTCACGCTCAACGCCCGCAATCCGGAGCGCAGCCGTGTCATCGGCGGCAATGCGGTGGCCTTCTGCTCGGTCGGCTCGGCGCCGAATGTCGCCGATCGTGCCGGGGGACGCCGCCCCGGCAATCGCAAGGATTATCAGGATCTCCTCCGGCTTGGGCAGTCGCTCGACACGGTCGAGGTGTGGGGCGGCTATCCGGTCGAGCCGGCGGACGTGCATGCTTCGGTCCGGCATCTCGACGCGATCTACGACCTCCTCACCCTCTCCGACAAGCCGATCCACGCCTATTCGCTCGGAGCCGTGCGCAACGCCGACGCGCTCGAGATGACCCGCATCGCCTTCGGGCTGACGGACGAGGGGCTGAAAGCCCAGCCCTCGCTGTTCACCGTCATCAATTCGTCCTCGCCGCTCCGCCTCGACGAGCCGATGTGCGAGGGCATCCTCAGGATGAGCGAGAAGGGCCAGGTGGTGGTCCTCACTCCGTTCACGCTCGCCGGCGCCATGGCGCCCGTCACCATTGCCGGCGCAGTGGCGCAGCAGAATGCCGAGGCGCTGGTCGGCCTCGTCATCGCGCAGACGCATGCGCCGGGCTCGCCCTTCGTCTACGGCGGCTTCACCTCCAACGTCGACATGAAGTCGGGGGCGCCGGCTTTCGGCACGCCGGAATACATGAAGTCGGCGCTGGTCGGCGGGCAATTGGCGCGGCGCTACGGCCTGCCCTATCGCTCGTCCAACACCAATGCCGCCAATACGCTCGATGCGCAGGCGGCCTACGAAAGCGTGTTCTCGCTGTGGGGCGCGATCATGGGCGGCTGCAATCTTCTGATGCACGGCGCCGGCTGGATGGAAGGCGGGCTGCACGCCTCATTCGAAAAGATGGTGCTCGACGCCGATCTCCTCGCCATGGTTGCGGCCTTCCTGGAGCCGCTGAAGGTGGACGACGCGGAACTGGCGCTGGAGGCGATCCGCGAGGTCGGCCCGCGCGGGCATTTCTTCGGCTGTGCCCATACCCAGGCGCGCTATCGCACCGCGTTCTTCGCGCCGATGATCTCGGATTGGCGCAACTACGAGACTTGGCGGCTGGCGGGCGCGCCGACGGCCTACGACACGGCCGAGCGGATCTATCACGAGCGGCTGGCCGCCTATGTGCCGCCGCCGATCGATCCGACCATCAAGGAAGAACTCGAAGCCTTCGTCGCCCGGCGCAAATCGCAAGGCGGAGTGAAGACGGATTTTTGAGGGATGAGCCTCGCGCTGACCGCTCCCGTGCTGGTATCCCGCGCCTTTGCATGCTCACGCATCGGAAGCGATACGCTCCCGCATGGTCGAAGCGATGAAGGCCGACCGAGTCAGCCCCCGCTCCTTGGCACTGTCGTCGATGGCTCGCAACAGGCCGGCGTCGAGAGAGATATTGGCGCGGGTCGTGCGGCCCTCCTCGACTATGAGCGGGATACGGACGAGGACATCACCCTTGGCCAACGCGTCCGCGACCCATTCATCGCGCATGACATCGGCCGCACTGCGAGCGTCAGGCAGTTTATCGCCGTCGGCAATTGTCAACTCAGCGATGTCCGACAAAGCCATGATGATGTTGTTGATCGCCTCATCAGCCGTCGAACCGGCGCTGACGCAGCCCATAACGTCAGGAATCCAGACGCCCCAGTTGTCGTCGGCGCCTTCGAGCACACCGATATATCGGGTCATGGCTTAGCGATCCTTTTCCCAACCGGCTGCGACCGCGATCGATCGCGCAGTCCCAAGCTTCAATTCTCGATGCCGTGGCACGACGACCCGTCCTTTTCGTGTCGGATGAACGAAAACATCGTGGTTCGCACCGCCGCGGTTGATCCATCCCTCGCGTTCGAGGCGCGCGATGATCATCCGCGTATTGGTTTCAAATACCGGCATCGCGTCGCCCCACTCTGCCATACACACATATTTGCGCAATCTCCCATCTTTCGACAAGAGGTAGGCCCATGAAATCCTCAGCCCGTGTCGTGGTCATCGGCGGCGGTGTCGTCGGTTGCTCGGTCCTCTACCACCTGACCAAGGCGGGCTGGAGCGATGTGATGCTGATCGAGCGCTCGGAACTCACCTCCGGCTCGACCTGGCACGCCGCCGGCGGCTTCCACACGCTGAACGGCGACCCGAACGTCGCCAAGCTGCAGCGCTATACGGTCGAACTGTACCGGGAGATCGAAGAACTGTCCGGCGAGAGCTGCGGCATGCACCTGACCGGCGGCATCATGCTCGCCGGCACCAAGGAGCGCATGGACTGGCTGAAGATGGCGCACGCCAAGGGCCGCTATCTCGGCATGCAGACCGAGATCATCTCGGCCGCCGAATGCAAGCAGCTGTTACCGCTGATCGATGAATCGAAGTTCGTCGGCGGCATGTACGATCCGCACGAGGGCGACCTCGACCCCTACGGCACCACGCATGCCTACGCCAAATCGGCACGGGCGAAAGGCGCCGAAATCGTTTTGCGCAACCGCGTCGTCGA
>JARLIU010000317.1 GCA_031291595.1 Ancalomicrobiaceae bacterium
AGCTCGTGTAGCGAGGCACCGACAGGCTGGCGTAGCGGGCTTCGATCTCAGGTGTCATCCGGACTACAAGGGCCAATGCCGGGACGAGGCGCATTGATCGCGGTCAAACCCGGCAAAGCTGCCGTAGGCGAAGGTTTTCCGAATGGCTGGAACAGGTTGGGAGCGCAACGGCAGCTGGCGCAGCCGCCGTTTCGACCATTGGCGCGGGGAAATCTCCGCACGGAAACATCCATAGCCGAACGGGAGGGGCGAGCGCGGCGATCAGAAGATCGCCCAGGCTCGACCACCAACCGGGCCAAGGATTTGCCGCGGCCGCCCGATGCTGCGGCGCCGGGGGAATCTCCTCATCGACGAAAGAATGACGCGGCATTTTCGCCCACCCAAACATGCCGATGGCGTCCGAAAAAGCGCTCGCCGGGCAACCACGGGCGCCGGCGCGTCGCGCGCCGAATCTCGCAAGTCCTTTAACATCTTGATCAATTTCTGAGCCGCGGTCGCGGGCCCGATGGCAGAGCTCGATGTCGGCAAGGCGCTGCACGCCAGAGTGGTCGATGGCGCGCCGACACACAGCGGGAAAATACGTGGACGATCCGTCGAGGAACGGACCCACATTGACTTTGATCAAAGTCCGGCTGGGCTCGCGCAGCTAATCAAACGGGTGGGGTCTTATGGGGGGTGGCCGGAGCGCGCGTGAGGGCGCCGTTTCACGTCCTGTCTCTTAAGAACCATTGCTCAAGAGAACGGGGCGAACAATGGCTCGACCAGCCGCGGCAAGCACACTTAGCATCGAGGAGACAGGCTATGCGCTGTTTCTCGGGCTTCTCGTCGTCGTCTGCCTACTCATCGCCGGCAAGGCATGGGACGCGCAGATGGCCTTCCACGCCAGCATCGGCGCCGCCTTCGCGGCGCTCGGCGTCTTCCTGATCGTCAATGCCGCTTTGAAGCGGACGGCTTTCACGCCGCTCGAGATCGACGGCAAGCCGAACTACAATTATGGCCCGATCAAGTTCGCGTCGATCGCGGCGATGTTCTGGGGCATCGCGGCCTTCCTGGTCGGCGTCACCATCGCGCTGCAGCTGTCCTTTCCCGTGCTGAATTTCGACCTGCCGTGGACCAACTTCGGCCGCCTGCGGCCGCTGCATACGTCTGCGGCCATTTTCGCCTTCGGCGGCAACGTCCTGCTGGCGACCTCGTTCTACGTCATCCAGCGCACCTGCCAGGCCCGCATGCCCGGCATCGTCACGCCGTGGTTCGTCATCCTCGGCTACAATGCCTTCATCGTCATCGCCGGCACCGGCTACCTGCTCGGCGTGACGGAAGCGCGCGAATACGCCGAACCGGAATGGTACGCCGACATCTGGCTGACCATCGTCTGGGTCGTCTATCTGCTGGCCTTCCTCGGCACCATCTGGCGCCGCAAGGAGCCGCACATCTATGTGGCCAACTGGTTCTTCCTGGCCTTCATCATCACCATCGCGGTGCTGCACCTCGGCAATAACGAGTCGGTGCCGATCTCGATCTTCTCGTCGAAGTCGGTGTCGGTGTTCTCGGGCGTGCAGGACGCCATGATCCAGTGGTGGTACGGCCACAATGCGGTCGGCTTCTTCCTGACCGCCGGCTTCCTCGGCATCATGTACTATTTCGTGCCGAAGCGGGCCGAGCGGCCGGTCTATTCGTACCGCCTGTCGATCGTGCACTTCTGGGCGCTGATCTTCCTCTACATCTGGGCCGGCCCGCACCATCTGCACTATACGGCTCTGCCCGAGTGGGCCTCCACCCTCGGAGCGACCTTCTCGATCATGCTGTGGATGCCGTCCTGGGGCGGCATGATCAACGGCCTGATGACGCTGTCGGGCGCCTGGGACAAGCTCCGCACCGATCCGGTGCTGCGCATGCTGGTCGTCTCGGTCGCCTTCTACGGCATGTCGACCTTCGAAGGCCCGCTGATGTCGGTGAAGGCCGTCAACAGCCTCAGCCACTACACCGACTGGACCATCGGTCACGTGCATTCCGGCGTGCTCGGCTGGGTCGGCTTCGTCTCCTTCGGTGCGCTCTACTGCCTGATCCCCTGGGTGTGGGGCAAGAAGGGCCTGTATTCGCTGAAGCTGGTCAGCTGGCACTTCTGGCTCGCCACCATCGGCATCGTCTTCTACATCTGCGCCATGTGGGTGTCGGGCATCATGGAAGGCCTGATGTGGCGTGCCTACGACAAGCTCGGCTTCCTTGAATATTCCTTCATCGAGACCGTGGCGGCCAAGCACACGCTCTACATCATCCGCGCCCTCGGCGGCGGCCTGTTCCTGGCTGGTGCGCTGATCATGGCCTACAACATTTACATGACCATCCGCTTTGGCGAACGCGAGGACTCCGTCCCTGCGGGGCAGCCTGCGCTTGCCGCGGCCGAGTGAGGGAGGACCGACCATGTCTTTGATGGATAAGCACGTCGTCCTCGAGAAGAACTCGATCCTCCTCGTCCTCGGTATCATCATCGTGATCGCCATCGGCGGTCTCGTCGAGATCGTGCCGCTGTTCTACCTGAAATCGACGATCGAGAAGGTGGAGGGCGTCAGGCCCTACACCCCGCTCGAGCTGGCCGGCCGCATGATCTACATCCGCGAAGGCTGCTACAACTGCCACAGCCAGATGATCCGTCCGTTGCGTGACGAGATCGAACGCTACGGCCACTTCAGTCTGGCGGCCGAGTCCATGTACGACCATCCGTTCCAGTGGGGATCGAAGCGCACCGGACCGGATCTCGCCCGGGTCGGCGCCAAGTATTCGGACCAGTGGCACAGGGAACACCTCGCCAATCCGCGCGCGGTGGTGCCGGATTCGATCATGCCGGGCTACCCGTTCCTGGCCAGGACCGACCTCGACTACCGCCACATCGCTGCTCTGGTGCAGGCCAACCGGCTGGTCGGGGTGCCCTATACCGACGAGGACATCGCCAACGCCGAAACCGACCTTGTGGCCCAGGCCAATCCGGACGGCAAGGACGTCAAGGCGCTGCAGGATCGCTACGCGGTCAAGAGCGCCAAGGGCGAGATGATCAGCATCCCCGTCGCGCGCGACTTCTCCGGTGACGGCAAGGTGACGGAACTGACCGCGCTTGTTGCCTACCTGCAGATGCTCGGCACGCTGGTGGACTTCAAGATCTACGACGACAAGGCCAACCCGCGCTGATTGGAGGACACCATGGAAACCTACGCATCGGTGTCCGAGTTCGCCCAGACATGGGGGCTCATCTACTTCGTCTTCCTGTTCCTCGCCGTCCTCGCCTACGTCCTCTGGCCGCGCAACGGCCGCAGGTTCGACGATGCGGCCCAAATCCCCCTCAGGGAGGATTGATCCCATGGCTAAGAAAGAAATCGATCAGCACTCCGGCATCGAAACCACCGGCCACGAGTGGGACGGCCTGAAGGAACTCAACAACCCGCTGCCGCGGTGGTGGGTCTACATCTTCTACGCCTGCATCGTGTGGTCGGTCGGCTACTTTGTGCTGTATCCGGCTTGGCCCGGGATCACCGGCTATACGGCCGGCATCCTCGGCCATTCCAGCCGGCTTGAGGCGATCGCCGACGTCGAGGCGTTGAAGACGGTGCGCGAGGCGTCCGCCAAGGACCTGGTCACCGCCTCCTTCGACCAGATCCGCGCCAAGCCGGCGCTGATGGAATTCGCGCTCGCCAACGGCAGGGCGGCGTTCGCCAACAACTGCGCGCCTTGCCACGGCACCGGCGCCACCGGTTCGACCGGCTACCCGAACCTGCAGGACGACGACTGGCTGTGGGGTGGCAAGATCGACGACATCGCCACGACCATCCGCTACGGCATCCGCTCGACGTCCGACCAGACCCGGGTCAGCCAGATGCAGACGTTCGGGCCGCCGCCCGGCGGCGGCGATCCGGTGCTGAAGAAGGACGAGATCGCTGCGATCGCCGACTTCGTGTTCTCCCTGTCCAACCCCGACTACAAAGCCGCCGGAATCGACAACGGCAAGAAGATCTTCGCCGAGAATTGCATCGCCTGCCACGGCGAGGATGCCAAGGGCAACCAGGAGCTGGGCGCCCCCAACCTCACCGACAAGATCTGGCTGTACTCCGGCACCAGGGACGCCATCGTCGCCCAGGTGACCAATCCGCGCCACGGCGTCATGCCGACGTGGGACGGCAAGCTCGACGACATGACCATCAAGTCGCTGGCGCTCTACGTCCACGACCTCGGCGGCGGCAAGTAATCGACATCAGCCTTACTCCCAGGACTGCGGGCGGCGGGGCGAAAGCTCCGCCGTTCGGCGTTGTTGCCGCCAGGTCTGGCCGAATTTCGGCCTCAGTGCTGCCTGGAGTAGCGCTTCAATACCCTGTCGCGCCTCAGTCGCGACAGCCGCCTCAGCCAGAAGATGCCGTCGAGCTGGTCGATCTCGTGCTGGAAGCAGACGCCGAGCAGGCCGGCGGCATCGACCTCGTGCGGCGCGCCCGCCAGATCCTGATAGGTAATCGTCACCCGGGCCGGACGCTCGATCTCCTCGGCGGCCCCGGGCAGCGAAATGCTGCCTTCGAGATGTCGCGCCGTCTCGGCGCTGGCCGATGTGACGACCGGGTTGACGCAGGTCCACACTGGCTGGTCGGGCGTGACCTGCACGACGAACAGCCGCCGCAGAACCCCGATGTGCGGCCCGGCGATGCCGACGCCGGGCGCCGCGCGCATGGTGTCGAGGAGATCTTGCGCCAAGTCTGCCAGTTCGGCATCGAACACGCTGACCGGTTCGGCGGCGAGCGCCAGCCGAGGGTCGGGATAGAGGAGGGTGGGCCGGACGGTCATGCTGGCTCTGGGCTGAGTTCGCGGGCGAAGCAGCGACTTCTCTAGCCCCTTTTGCCGCCAAGTCTAGCCATCCCGTCCCGCCGGTGGCGCGATCATCAGGAGCGCTGGCCGGCCAGCTCGGCTGTTCCGCCACGCCGTCGCCGAGGTTGGATGCGCAACCACTAGGATATGGGCCGAAGGTAGAGTACGATCGCCGTTGAACGGCAGGTCGCGGCCTTTGCGGCTCGGCTACGTCATTTGATTTGCCGGACGTGGCCGTCGGTCCCCGGCGCTGAGCCTGCTCTCGCGATTTGCCGCGCAGGGCAGGATGCGCATGCGGGTCGACAGATCTGGCCGAATGATTGCTCGGCAACACCGGCGGGATATTTGCCATCCCGATCCAGCCGGCGGTGGGAGGTGAACATGACTCTCAATCCAAAATGGACCGCAACAATCGATTTGGCCTTGAAGGACACGAGCTGGGATGATCACGACAAGCGCATCCAGGCGGAAGTTGACGACTACAAGAAGCGGCTCAGCCTGATCGTATCCGACTGGAAGATCTTCAAGGCGCAGATATGGACGGAGACGGGGGCCGAGAGCAGCCAGTGGTCGAAACGCCCGATGCAGATCGGCAATCCGACCGATACGGCCTTGCCGGTGCTGAAGGCGCATCGCGAGAACTCCGACCTGATCATGTCGGCGCAGGTGATGAAGGATCTGAAGGCCGGCAAATCCGTCGACGATGCCACGTTCAATATCCAGTTGGGACTGGCCTACGCCTATACCCGGCTGGCGACGTTTTCCTCCGTCGTCCTCGATCCGAAATTCCTCGAATATACCGTCGTTTCCGGCGATTCGATTTCGAACATAGCCCAGAAGATCGGCACGACGCAGAAGATCCTGCTCGATCTGAACCCCGGATCCGGCAAGATGATTCATCCCAAGCAGAAGCTGAAATACCAGAAGGCGGCCATCCAGCCGACGAGCATTTCGGTGACGCCGCAGCGACTGCAGGATTTCTACAACGGCAACGGCGATCCGAATTACGCCGACAAGATCAAGTATTGCCAGGGCGTCATCGCCAAACTCAAGCGGTGAGATGATGAATATCGCGCGTCTCATCCTCGCGCTGCTGTTCGTCGTTGGCAGCGCAATGACGTCGCCGGCGTCGGCCGGCGACATCGAGGCTTGGCAGGAGCGGCTGTTCGTGGCGCTGAAGCGCCAGCACATCCTCTCAGCCGGGCTTCGGCTGGTCACCGCCGACTATGTCTGCACGCTGCGGGTCGGCGCCGCCGACTGGCGTGTGATCAATACGGTCGAACACGCGCAGAATGCCGAGGTTCCGCGCGCCTACAATCAGATCGTGATCCTCGATCGCCGGCTGAAGCTGATTCGCAGCCTGCCCTATGCTGGACAGCGTCCGCTGTTCTGCCGCGGCGCCAGGCTGTTCGTCTTCGGCGACTATGGCATCGACAATACCGAACCCTACGGCAACACGCTGACATTTCATCGCAATGGCGCGATCGGCGTATCTGAGACCGACGTCAATGCCCTGCCGATCGAACCGACCGGCAAGCGCCGAACCTACCGGGTGGAGTGACGACGACCGGCTTGGGCCTGTCGTCTGTGTCGGGTTGGGTGTGATGCCGGGTGAATGCGCAGTCTTGCCGCCTCGGCCTTACTTGATTGCTGCCGCCGCCGCCTTGGCAAACGTCGCATCGAACGTCTTGGCGAGATCGATCTTGGCGGTCTTGAACACCGGATCGACCACAGCCAGGAAGTCGAGCATGCTCTTCTCGCCGGTGTCGGTGATGATGCCAGTCTGCGAGTACGTCGGCATGCTCGCCGTCAGCGCCCGGAGATAGAGCGCCTTGTCGCCGAGCCAGTACTCCTGCGGCACGGTGGCGGCGATGTCTTCGGGCGTCGCCTTGCCCAGCCACTTCAGCGCCTTCATCAGCGCATTCACCAGTGCCTGCGTCGTCTTCGGGTTGGCCTTGATGAAGTCGTCCTTCAAGTACAGCGTCGCGGCCGGATTGGTGGCGCCATAGACGGCCAGCGTGCCGGCCTCGGTGCGGGTATCGACCAGGATCTTCACTGCCTTGTCGGCCTCGAGCTTTGAGATCACCGGATCCAGGTGCACGATCGCATCGACCTGGCCGTTCTCGATCGCCGCTACGGCCGAGGCCCCGCCGCCGACGCCGACGAAGGCAACGCTGTCGGGATCGACGCCGGCCTTGGCGAGCAGATACAGCATCGTCAGATGCGTCGACGAACCCGGCGCGGTGATGCCGATCTTCAGGCCCTGCAGATCCTTCACCGCCTTGACGCTGTCGGCCTTGGCCGCCGCGACGGCGACGACGATGCCGGGGAAGCGGCCGAGTTCGAGCACCGCCTCGATCGCCTGGCCTTTCTGCTGCATGCGGATGGTGTGCTCGTAGGCTCCGGTGACCGCGTCGACCGAGCCGCCGATCAGCGCCTGCAGCGACTTGGCGCCGCCGCCGAAGTCGTTGATGGTCACGTCGAGTCCTTCCTCCTTGAAGAAGCCCTTCCGCTCGGCGATCGTCAGCGGCAGATAGTATAAGAGTGGCTTGCCGCCGACGCCGAGTTCGAGCTTGGGCTTTTCCGGCGTCTCGGACAAGGCCGGCGCGGCAAACGGCAAGAGCGTGATGAGACCGGCCACGACGGCCGCAACGAGGCGATTCATGGGTTTCCTTCCTTGATCGGCGGATGGCCGGCGACCCTCCGGCGCCCCGCTCTTGCTGTCGGTTGAATGGACTGGTCGCCCGGCCGGCGGGAGGCCGCCGGAGTGACGAGGTTCTCAGGCGCGCGCCTCCTCCCGCCCAGGCTGCCAACGCAGCATGCGGCGTTCGGCCGCCGTTACCGCGACGTCGACGGCGAGCACGAAGATGGCGAGCACCACCATGCCGGCGAACACGCCAGTGGTATCGAAGACGCCCTCCGCCTCGTGGATGAGATAGCCAAGGCCGGCCGACGCCCCGAGGTATTCGCCGACAACCGCGCCGACGAGGGCGAAGCCGACGGACGTATGCAGCGACGAGAACATCCAGGAAAGCGCCGACGGCCAGTAGACGTGGCGGAACAACTGCCGTTCGTTCATGCCCATCAGCCGGGCGTTGGCCAGAATGACCGGCGAAACCTCCTGGATGCCGCGATAGACGTTGAAGAACACGATGAAGAACACCAGCGACACGCCGAGCGCCACCTTCGACCAGATGCCGAGCCCGAGCCACAGCATGAAGATCGGCGCCAACACCACGCGCGGCAGCGAATTCGCCATCTTGATGTAGGGCTCGAATACCGCGGCCATGGTCGGATAGCGGGCGAAGCCGAAGCCGAAGGCGATGCCGCCGATCGCGCCGATGGCGAACGACAGCGCCGTCTCCGTGAGCGTGGTGCCGATGTGCGGCCAGATCTTGCCGGCGGCGATCATCTGCACGACGCGCAACGCCACATCTGCCGGAGTGGAGAAGAAGAACGGCGGCAGCAGCGTGCGGCCGAAGATCGGAACCGTCGAGCCGACATGCCAGAGTGCGATGAGGCCGAGGCCGACGGCGATCTGCAGCGCCAGGAGCTTGATCCGCGTCATCCGTCCGCTCCGTAGGTCTTGGCGACTTCGGCCTTCAGTTGCCCCCAGATCGTGCGGTGGATCTCGTGGAAGCGCGCATCGATGCGGATGTCGGCGGCATCGCGCGGCCGGGCGAGGTCGATGCGGTGGTCGCCGATGACGTGCGCCTCCGGTCCGGCCGACAGGATCAGCACCCGGTCCGACAGCGCGATCGCCTCCTCGAGGTCGTGCGTGACGAAAACCACGGCCTTGCGGTCGGCGGCCCACAGGTCGAGCAGCAGATTGCCCATGATCTGGCGGGTCTGCGCGTCCAGTGGCCCGAACGGCTCGTCCATGAGCAGGATCTTCGGATGCCGGATCAGCACTTGCGCCAGGCCGACGCGCTTCTTCTGGCCACCGGAGAGCTCATGCGGGAAGCGGTCGAGGAAGCGGCCGAGGCCGACCTTGCCGAGCCACGCCCGCGCCTCTCCCTGCGCATCCTCGCGGTGAACGCCGGCGACTTCCAGCGACAGCGCGACATTGTCGAGCGCCGTCTTCCACGGCATCACCGCATCCTGCTGGAACAGATAGCCGGCGTCGCGATTGATGCCGTCGAGCCGCCGGCCGAAGATCTGGATCGAGCCGGAGGCGACTTTCAACAGCCCGGCGATGACATTGAGGAGGGTCGACTTGCCCGATCCCGTCGGCCCGACGATAGAGACGAAGGCATTGTCGGCGATGGTCAGCGACGTCGGCGCCACCGCCTTGAACGGCGGCCGGCCGCGGGCGCGAAACTCGATCGACACGTCGTTCAGCGCGATCGCCGTCGTCTCGCGCGTTGCCGCCGGCTTGAAAGGCAATACCGCCGCCATCCTGACCGCATCCCCCTGACATGCGCCGCCGTGCTGGTCGTATCGGAGCCGCTGCTGCGACCCGGATATGCGCCATGTTCCTTACGCAGTGTTACCATGCAGGTTTTCGGAAAAATAGAGCTTGAACGCGCCCCGTTGCCCCGCCAAACCGATCCCTCAGGGCTCCCCGATCTCGACAACACCGAGCCCCAGACCGCGGCGGGCCATAGGCCTTGCATTTCTAGCTTCGGTGGCATCCGCCGGGCTATGGTCCGTTCGTCGTAGCCTTGACCTTGGTCAAGGCGGGGATGCGGGGTCCTGCTACTCGGGCACGAGCGGCCGCGCCAGCGACAACAGAACGATCTTCATCGGAGAATCCATGATGACGGCCAAGACGGAAACCGCAGGACATGATGGGCCGGGTCGTGATCAGCTCTACGCCGAGCATCTGAAGATCTATCCGCAGTCAGTCTCGGGGTTGTTTCGTCGAATCAAGTGGACTCTGCTGATCGTCTGTCTTGGCGTCTATTATCTGCTGCCGTTCGTACGCTGGAACCGCGGAGGCGGGCTGCCGGATCAGGCGGTGTTGATCGACTTTGCCGGACGCCGCTTCTATTTCTTCTTCATCGAGATCTGGCCGCAGGAAGTCTACTATATCACCGGCCTGCTGATCCTCTCGGCCATCGTGCTGTTCCTGATGAACGCGGTGGCCGGGCGCGTCTGGTGCGGCTACCTCTGCCCGCAGACGGTGTGGAGCGACCTGTTCCTGCTGGTCGAACGCAAGATCGAGGGCGACCGGCGCGAGCGCATGATCCTCGACGCCCAGCCGTGGACGGCGAACAAGGTCCTGCGCAAGATCGCCAAGCACGTCGCCTGGCTGGTCATCGCCTGGTGGACCGGCGGCGCCTGGGTGCTGTATTTCGCCGACGCGCCGACGCTGGTGAAGGACCTGTTGGTCTTCCAAGCACCGCTGGTCGCCTATCTCTGGATCGGCATCCTGACGTTCACCACCTATTCGCTCGCCGGCTTCATGCGCGAGCAGGTCTGCATCTACATGTGCCCGTGGCCGCGCATCCAGGCGGCCCTGACCGACGAATGGGCCTTGAATGTGTCCTATCGCGTCGACCGCGGCGAGCCGCGCGGCTCGCTGAAGACCAACGACAAGCTCAAGGCCGAAGGCCAGCACGCCGGCGACTGCATCGACTGCAAGCAGTGCGTCGTCGTCTGCCCGACCGGCACCGACATCCGCTTGGGGCCGCAGCTCTCGTGCATCCAGTGCGGCCTGTGCATCGACGCCTGCGACACCATCATGGACAAGGTCAATCGCCCGCGCGGATTGATCGCCTATGACACGGACATCAACATCGCCCGCCGCGAACACGGGCTGGCGCCGATCTGGAAGCTCATCCGGCCGCGCTCGGTGCTATATGTCGCCATCATCGCCGTCATCAGCGGGCTGATGATCTACAGTCTGACGACGCGCTCGACCCTCGGCGTGAATGTGCTGCACGATCGCAATCCGACCTATGTGGTCAATTCCGACGGCTCCATCCGCAACGGCTATACCATCCGCCTGATCAACAAGGCCTCGGCGACGCGCAACTTCGACATCTCGGTCGAGGGTCTGCCGGAAGGTGCAAAGCTGGAGATCGCCGGCAGCTCGACCGATGGTCCGCTCAAGGTCTCGCTTGCCGTCGACAGCGACCAGACCCGCGAGGTGCGCGCGCTGGTCTTCGTTCCCGGCGACGAGAGCCATGTGGCTTCGACCGATATCGCTTTCCGCATCCGCGAGAAGGCCACGGGAGAGACGGCGACGCACCGCGATTTCTTCAAGGCGCCACAACCGTTATCCGCAAAATGACGGAGATCAAGGCCGGCCTGTCGGGGCCGTCTTAGGATTTCCGCTCAAGCAGTTGTTGCAAGCCGTCGCCCGCATGTTCGAATGGCGGGCAGGTTCCGGAAAGGGCCGCCCGTCCCGACCGGACACACTCGCGTGATCCCGGCGGCGGCCGGCGCCCCTCTCCGGTATAGTGCCGGAAAAACGGGATGCCGCCATCGGCAGTTTCAACTCCGGCCGCAGCCGTGACGCGCCGCCGACGAGACGAGGAGACGACCATGGCGACGGCAATTCAGCAAGATGATCGGCGTGGGCCGGACGGGCGGGGCAAGCTGACCGGCTGGCATGTGCTGGCGATGCTGGGCGGCTTCTTCGGCGTGATGTTCGTCGCCAACGGCTTCCTCGTCTATTACGCCATCGGCACGTTCTCCGGCACCGTCACGGATTCGTCCTATCAGGCAAGCCAGCAGTACAACATCTACCTTGCCGCGGCGCGCGCCCAGCAGCTTCGCGACTGGCATGTGACGGCCGATGCCAAGCGCGAGGCCGATGGCACGGTCAATATGCGCATCGTCGCCCGCAATGCCGACGACGTGCCGATCGAGGGCGTCGACTTTCACGCCACGCTGCAGCGCCCGACCAGCCGGGCCGAAGATCGTCAGGTCGATCTGACGCCGATCCTCGGCGAACCCGGCGCCTTCACCGGTACCGCGTCGAACGTGCCGCTCGGCCAGTGGACCCTGGTCGTCGCCGCCGATACCGACCGGACCCCCGGCAACGATGCCGACCGGCCGCGAACGAAGGTCGGCGAGACCAGCAACAAGCCGCATCTGTTCGAGTCCGAACACCGCATGATGTTCAAGTGAGGGCAGGATGAGCGGCGCCATTCGCGACTGGCAGGCGTTCACCACTCCGAAGCCCAACGGCGGGGCGCACATGGACCTCGCCGTCGAAGGCATCACCTGCGCCGCCTGCATGTCGACCATCGAGCACGGTCTGGCGACCCTGCCCGGGGTGGCGCACGCGCGGCTGAACCTGACCACCCACCGCCTGGCGGTCGACTGGGAGCCCGGCCGCGTCGATGCCGATGCCGTGGTCAGGCGTCTGGAAGATCTCGGCTATCGCGCCCACCCCTTCGATCCGGCGCGCCGCACCGAGGAGGAGGCGGCCGAGGAGCGCGAGCTCTATCGCGCCATGGGGGTTGCCGGCTTTGCCGCCATGAACGTCATGCTGCTGTCGGTCTCCGTCTGGGCCGGCAACGTCACCGACATCGAGCCGGCGACGCGCGATCTGTTCCATTGGATTTCGGCGCTGATCGCCCTTCCCGCCGTCGCCTTCGCCGGCCGTCCGTTCTTCCGTTCGGCCTGGCGCGCGCTGCGTCATCTCCGGTCCAACATGGACGTGCCGATCTCGATCGGCATCTGGCTGACGCTCGGCTTGTCGGTATTCCAGACCATGCGCTCGGCCCAGCACGCCTATTTCGATTCCGTGCTGATGCTGCTGTTCTTCCTCCTCATCGGGCGAACTCTCGATCACGGCATGCGCCGGCGCACCCGCGGAGTCGCCGAAAACGTGGCGGCGCTCAGGGCCATCACCGCGGTCAAATGTCTCCCCGACGGCTCGTTGCGCGAGGTGCCGCTGTCGCGCGTCGATCCCGGCGATCTCGTGCTGGTCCGGCCAGGCGAACATGTCTCGGTCGACGGCGTGGTGCGGGATGGCATCTCCGAGATCGACCAGTCGCTGGTCACCGGCGAGACCGCTCTCATCGCCACCACGCCCGGCGATCGGGTCTACGCCGGCACGCTCAACGTCTCGGGCTCGCTGAAGGTGCAGGTGACGGCCGCGACAGAAGGCACGCTGCTCGAAGAGGTCAACCGGCTGCTGGAAAACGCTTCGCAGGCCAAGTCGCGCTACATGCGGCTCGCCGATCGCGCCGCCCGGCTCTATGCCCCGGTTGTGCATTCCGCCGCCATCCTCACCTTCCTCGGCTGGCATTTCTCCGGCGGGCTTCCCGGCGCCGAGGCGTTGATCGTCGCCGTCTCGGTGCTGATCATCACCTGCCCGTGCGCGCTGGCGCTCGCCATCCCCGTGGTGCAGGTCGTCTCCTCCGGGTTGATGTTCTCCAAGGGCGTGCTCATCCATTCGGGCGACGCCATCGAACGGCTGGCCGCGGTCGATACCATCGTCTTCGACAAGACCGGCACGCTGACGCTGGCCGAACCGGTGCTGCTAGATTTCGCCGGCGTCGACCGTGCGCTGTTGCGCCGCGCCGGCCGTCTAGCCAGCGCCTCGCACCATCCGCTCGGCCGTGCGCTCGCCGAAGCGGCGCGTGCCGAGGCGCCGCCGGACAGCGCGCGCGAGATCGCCGGCTCCGGCGTCGAGGCCAAGGTCGACGGCCGGATCGAGCGGCTCGGCAGCGTCGGATTCTGCGGCATCGCAGCGGAGTTGGTCGACGAACTGCTCGCCCGCCACCCGCGCGCCTCGATCGTCGCCTACGCGCCGGGCGATCACGCTCCGGTGCTGTTCGCCTTTCGCCAGGGGCTGCGGGTCGATGCGGCGGCGACCGCTGCGCGACTCAAGAAGCTGGGCTACCGGCTGGAAATCCTCTCCGGCGATCGCGCCGAAGCCGTTTCGTCGGTCGCGCGCGAACTCGGCATCGAGACGTGGTCGGCGGCACTGCGCCCTGCCGACAAGATCGCCCGGCTCGAGCAATTGAAAGCGGCGGGCCACCGCGTGCTGATGGTCGGCGACGGGCTCAACGATGCGCCGGCGCTCGCCGCAGCGCATGTGTCGCTGTCGCCGGTCACCGCCGTGCATCTGGCCCAGGCCGCCGCCGACGCGGTGTTCCTGGGCGACAGGCTCGCCCCTGTCGCCGATGCGCTTGCCATCGCCCGCCGTGCGCGTGCCGCAATGGTCGAGAACCTGGCGGTTTCGGTCGCCTACAATCTGATCGCGGTGCCGGTCGCAGTCGCCGGCTTCGTGACGCCGCTGATGGCGGCGCTCGCCATGTCGGGATCCTCGGTCATCGTCACCTTGAACGCATTGCGATTGAAGCTGAAATAGCTGGCGAACGGCGGTCTTGTTGGGCATCGTGCGGCCGGTTGGCTGCGGCGCTCGGGGCAGGGCGGAGACGGCGGAAAGCCTCGATGGACATTCTCATCTATCTGATCCCGATCGCGCTGAGCTTGGGCTTTCTGGGGCTCATGGCCTTCCTGTGGACGCTGAAGACCGGCCAGTACGACGATATCGAAGGGGCGAAATGGCGGGTGCTGTCCGACGACGACCTGCCGAATCACGGCGATCGCAAGTAGACTGTCGCCGCCCGTTCAGCGGCGATTCACCGTCCGGGGCATAGATTGGCTGCCTCCGCCCGCCCGGCGCCGAGCGTCCGTTCGCCTCAGCCGCCGCGGTCCGGCGCCAGATCTCTCAGAAGGTGTCTGCCATGATGCTTGCCCGCCGCCAGTTGCTGGCATTTCTCGCCGCCGGCGCGGTTGCCGCCGTCGCTGCCCCCGCTTGTGCCGAGGTGCCGGCCAAGAAGGTGCCGCCGCCACCGGCTGCGGTCGACGCCAAGCCGGAGGTCATCGTCAGGAACCTCTACGAGCGTTACGCCGCAGAGGCTTACGACTATCTCGATGACAAGCTGCGCTCGCGCTATTTCACCAAGGCCATGTCGCAACTGATCGGCAAGGTGTTTGCGAAGTCGAAGCAGGACGATGTGCCGGGGATCGACTACGAGCCGCTGATCGACGGCCAGGACGGCGAGGTGAAGGGGCTGGCGATCGTCGTCACCAGCGAGTCGCCGGCGAAGGCGACGGTCGAAGCGCGATTTACCAGCGTCGACGACAAGATCACCGTCACTTTCGACTTCGTCAGCGAAGCCGGTGGCTGGAAGATCGACGATATCCGCGGCAAGGACTCCAGCCTGAAAGAGATTTCGAAACAGTTCCTGCAGGAGTGAGGACCGGTCGGCCTCTGGCCGACGAAAACGTCCAGCGGACGTTTTCGAGTGACGAACACCGCGAGCTTGGGCGAGCGGCTGGCGGCGCCTGGGCCCGGTCATGCCCCAAGTTCGTCAATTGCGAGCGAAGCGAAGCAATCCAGAATCCTTATGTGGCCTTCTGGATTGCTTCGCTTCGCCCGCAATTGTCTGTTCGGGGTTTGGTATTGTCGGGATGCCCGGGGCCGGTGGGGCCTTACCCGCCGGCGCGATTGACCGGCAGCACCGCGACCGCCTCGTCGGCCTCCATCCGCTCGAGCGAGGCTGGCCCGGAGAGCGGCAGCCCGAGCCGCTGCCACACCGACACCAGCGCCTGGCAGAGCGCATCGATGAGCGCGTCGTCGTGGAACGGCGTCGGCGTGATCCTGAGCCGTTCCGTCCCCCGCGGCACCGTTGGATAGTTGATCGGCTGGATGTAGATGCCGTGCTCTTCCAACAGGATATCCGACGCCTTCTTGCACAGGTCGGGATCGCCGACGAACAGCGGCACGATGTGGGTCTCGCTCGGCATCACCGGCAGGCCGGCAGCGCCGAGCGCCGCCTTGGTGCGGGCCGCCTGGCGCTGGTGCGCCTCGCGTTCGGCCGACGACGCCTTCAGGAGGCGGATCGACGTGGCGGCGGCCGAGGCGATCGCCGGCGGCAGCGCCGTGGTGAAGATGAAGCCCGGCGCATAGGACCGGACGGCGTCGACGAGTGCCGACGAGGCGGCGATATAGCCGCCGAGCGTGCCGAACGCCTTGGCGAGCGTGCCCTCGATGACGTCGATGCGGTGCATCAGCCCTTCCCGGTCGGCGATGCCGCCGCCGCGCGGGCCGTACATGCCGACCGCATGCACCTCGTCGATATAGGTGAGCGCGCCGTAGGCGTCGGCGAGATCGCAGATTTCGGCGATCGGCGAGACGTCGCCGTCCATCGAGTAGACCGATTCGAAGGCGATCAGCTTGGCCCGGCCCGGAGCGGCATTGGCCAGAAGCTCTTCCAGGTGCGCCATGTCGTTGTGGCGGAAGATCTTCTTGTCGCAGCCCGAGCGCCGGATGCCCTCGATCATCGAGGCGTGGTTGAGTTCGTCCGACAGGATCAGGCAGTCGGGCAGCAGCCTGGCGATGGTCGAGATCGCCGCCTCGTTGGAGACGAAGCCGGAGGTGAACACCAGCGCCGCTTCCTTGCCGTGCAGGTCGGCGAGTTCCTGTTCGAGTTCGACGAGCGGATGGTTGGTGCCGGAGATATTGCGCGTGCCACCGGCGCCCGCGCCGACCCCTTGCGCCGCCGCGACCATGGCGGCGATGACGTCGGGGTGCTGGCCCATGCCGAGATAGTCGTTCGAGCACCACACCACGATCTCGCGCGGCGCATTCTGGCGGCTCTCGCGATCCTTGCGCCACAAGGCATAGGGGAAGCGACCGACGATCCGTTCGAGATCGGCAAACACGCGATAGCGACGCTCGCGCTTCAGGGCTTCGATCGCAGTTTCGAATACGGCGTGATAATCCATTCGCTCGACCTCGATCCGACGTTTGGAGCGCCCGCCCCCCAAAAGGCAACTGCAGCCCCTTCGCCGGGAGCTTCCCGACGATGTTCGATGAACACATGTGGCGGGATCGCGCAAGACCGTTCTTCGTCGAACGCCGACGCCCGGACAGGCGGCCTGTGTCCTGATCAGCCCCAACTATTCCCTATAACATGGGCCAAAGGATTGAGCAGGATCAAGTCTTGCAGCGCATCCCGTCCATGAAAATGCGTGTGATCTGCGCAGTTCGACCGAACCGGGTGCATTGGCGCTGGGCGCGCTCGCCCCCGATCTGGCGCATCGGCATGGCCGGCCCGCTGCAGGCGCCGGCGTTTTCCCGGCCACCCGTGGCGGCCGAACTCCCGGACCACTCTCAACTCCGCGAGCCGGTCGCGCCATCCGCTTGCTGTCAACGATATTTTCAGAGTTTTCTCCACATCATCGGGCCGCAGGAGGACTGTCGCCGTGAATCTCGATCTGTCGGCTCTTACCTTCCTCGTTGTCGAGGACAGCGCCTACATGCGCACCATCCTGCGCACCATGCTGCAGGGGTTCGGTGCCCGCCGCATTGTCGAAGCGGAAGACGGCGCCTCGGGCCTTGAGGCGATGGACCGTGCCAATCCCGACATCCTGATCCTCGACTGGGTCATGCCGATTCTCGACGGCGCCGACATGGTGCGGATGATCCGCAATCCCGCCAATCCATTCGCCTATGTGCCGGTGATCATGGTCACGGCGCACACCGAGCGCTCGCGCATCTTCGAGGCGCGCAAGCTCGGCATCCATGAAATGCTGTGCAAGCCGATTTCCGCCAAGGCGCTGTATCAGCGCGTCGCCAGCGTCATCCTGCACCCGCGCGACTTCATCAAGACGCCGACCTATTTCGCCCCGGCACCGCGCAAAATCCGCAATCGCCAAAAAATCTGGCAGGCGAGTTCGGCGGATTCGCACGCCGCTTAGGGGGCTGTCGGTCCGCTGCAGAACTGGCCGGGCCTTGCCGTCAGCCGGCCACGTCGCTCCGCAGTGAGGCGGTATTTGCAGGGCTGCTTGCTGCCCCTGTCAGCTTGTCCGAAAAGTCGCCGCCGCCCCAGACAATAGGTTGGGCGGGCTCCGCAATTCTGCCGCTGCCAACGGTTCCGGCGAAGGCCTGCGCATTTGCGCTAGATCTAAAATGCATGGAACAAAGCAGCATTTCATATTCTCAAAAATCGATGCGTAGCTTTTGTGACAGCATCGGATGAGCAACACAAAAGGAACAGATTACGGACGGTAAAATAGTACCTCGCTCAGGTACCATCCGGCAGACGAGCAATTTGCAAGTTGAGCGCTTGGATTGCCTGACGTCAACTCTCGCAGTAATGTAATAAAACGCGCCAACGTTCGTCTTATCGATGGACAAAAGCCGAAATGATAATCTGCCAGACCGATCAATTCAGCCGCCGTCAGCTGCGTCAATTGTCATATGAAAGCTGCTTAAAATTCGAACTGTATGTAATTACCCCTACTACTTCAGCGATCAGCCGAACATGCACTTCAGGGCTGGAGACAAATGTCATCGGAAAGACTTCGTGCCGATGACGTGGATCTTAGCGGGGCGAGGCGGATTGTCGGACAATTGGTGGTGAAATCGGCCACAGGCAATGACTGCCGCAAGCGCCCCGGCGTCGATCTGCAATCCCGGAGTGGCCGCAACCGCCGGCGATCGCGGCGGA
>JARLIU010000318.1 GCA_031291595.1 Ancalomicrobiaceae bacterium
CGCGACCTTCGATGTCCTTCTTCTTGCCGGCGCCGTCGACAACCGTCGTCTTTTCCTTCTCGATCGTCACCTTCTTGGCGCGGCCGAGCATGTCGAGCGTCACGTTCTCGAGCTTGATGCCGAGGTCTTCCGAGATCACCTGGCCCAGGGTCAGGATGGCGATGTCCTCGAGCATGGCCTTGCGGCGATCGCCGAAGCCCGGAGCCTTGACGGCCGCGATCTTCAGGCCGCCTCTGAGCTTGTTGACGACGAGCGTGGCGAGAGCCTCGCCTTCCACGTCCTCGGCGATGATCAACAGCGGCTTGCCCGACTGCACCACGGCTTCGAGCACCGGCAGCAGCGCCTGCAGGCCCGAGAGCTTCTTCTCATGGATGAGGATGTAGGGATCCTCGAGCTCGGCCCGCATCTTCTCGGCGTTGGTGACAAAATAGGGCGAGAGATAGCCGCGGTCGAACTGCATGCCCTCGACGATGTCGAGTTCGGTGGTCAGGCTCTTGGCCTCTTCCACCGTGATCACGCCCTCTTTGCCGACCTTGGCAACGGCCTCGGCCAGGAACTTGCCGATCTCTTCGTCGCCGTTGGCCGAAATGGTGCCGACCTGGGCGATCTCCTCGTTCGAGGTGACCTTCTTGGCGCGCTTCTTCAGATCCGCCACGACGGCTTCGACGGCGAGGTCGATGCCGCGCTTCAGGTCCATCGGGTTGACACCGGCGGCAACCGCCTTGGCGCCTTCCTTGACGATCGCCTGGGCGAGCACGGTGGCGGTCGTGGTGCCGTCGCCGGCCAGGTCATTGGTCTTGGAGGCGACTTCGCGCAGCATCTGCGCGCCGAGGTTCTCGAAGCGGTCCTCGAGTTCGATCTCCTTGGCGACGGTGACGCCGTCCTTGGTGATGCGCGGGGCGCCGAACGACTTCTCGATGACGACGTTGCGGCCCTTCGGGCCGAGCGTGACCTTCACCGCGTTGGCGAGGATGTCGACGCCACGCAGCAGCTTGTCGCGGGCATCGGTGGAAAATTTTACGTCCTTGGCAGCCATTGGCTCTCTCCAGGGTTTTGCAGAATGGGATGACGAGACGGGTGGGCCGATGCCTGTCAGGCGGCCTTCTTGGAGGAAGCGGAGGCCTCGATCACCCCGAGGATGTCGCTTTCCTTCATGATCAGCAGGTCCTGACCGTCGATCTTCACCTCGGTGCCGGACCACTTGCCAAACAGAACGCGGTCGCCGACCTTAACGTCGAGGGCAACCAGCTTGCCGCTCTCGTCACGGGCGCCAGGGCCGACGGCGACGATTTCGCCTTCCTGCGGCTTTTCCTTGACGGTGTCGGGGATGATGATGCCGCCGGCAGTCTTCTGCTCGGCATCGATGCGCTTGACGACAACACGGTCATGGAGCGGACGGAATGCCATATGTTTTCCTCCGATGGGGCAGCTTCGCTAGATGAAACACTGGCCCAGTTACCCCTGGAAACAGGGTGGGTCGATGGAACGCGCTCACGCATCCGATCGGTCGATATGCGACCCGACCGGCGGGCGCGTCGATGAGTTAGGCGCGTGCGCGCGTCAGCGCAAGAGGGGCGCACGACTTTTTTATCACTCGTTGTAAAGAGTGCTAACCGGGCTTTTCCGGCAGGACGCCGGGGCATGGAACCACATCGATGCAGGATGTTAGAGCAGACGACGGGAGCCGCGGCCCGGCCGGAGCACGGCTTTTTCCGCTATGGGGAGTGGTGTTGGCTCTGGCCGTCTCTGCCGGCGCAGCTTCCGCCACGGCAGGCGATGCTGCGCCGCACCCTTCGCAGCCCGGCACCATCGTCACCGGCAGCCCGGACGTTTCCGTCGGCAACCACCCGGCGGCACGCCAGGGCGACCAGACGGCGACCGGTGCCGCCATCGTCTCGGGCTCGTCCAACGTCTTCATCAACGGCAAGCCGGCCGTGACGTCGGGTACGACAACTACCTGCAACGGCATCGTCATCGGTTCGTCGGCGAATGTGTTGGTCAACGGCAAGCCGCTGGCCGGGGAGGGCGATCCGGTCGTGGCCGATTGCCCGAGGAAATGACCGTCGGCTGAACCTCCGGCGACGGGTCCGCCTTCAGGCGAGGCCCAGCTAAGCGAGAATTTGGCCGAGCGCGGCGGCAATCGCGTTGCCGAGCTTGACCTGCTCCTCGGCGGCGAAGTGGATGCCGTCGATCGGGCTGACGCGGATATGGGCGCCGGCGTCGAGAAATCCGATATTGCGCGACCGGGCGACCGTCTCGATTGCCGTCGCAAGCGCCCGCGATTTCGCCGCGCCGCCGGTGAACAGGCCGGCGAGCTCGCCGACTTCCTCGATCGGCGCCGGTGCGACGAGCAGGATCCGCGGTGTGCCGTCGTTGGGACCGACCCGCGTCGCGCCGATCGCATCGACCAAGACGCCGAGGCTGAAGGCGATATCGGTCGGGGTAACGCTGAACCGAGGCTTGAGATCGTTCGTCCCCAACATGATCACCACCGCTTCCAGCGGCCGGTGGCTTTCGAGACAGGGGATCAGATAGGCGAGGCCGTTGCGGTTGGCGCCTTCGATCGGGTCGTCGTGCACCGTGGTACGGCCGCCCAGCCCCTCTTCGATGACGTGAAACGCCGAGCCGAGCCGTTCGGCCAGCACGCCCGGCCAGCGCGTCGCCTCGTCGTGGCGGCCCCGGTCGGCGAACGTTGTCATGGGAATCGTGCCGAACGTGTTGGAATCGCCGAAGCACAGGATCGCGCGCCGCGCCATGGGGACCTCCTCCGATTTGCGTTGGGCAAGACCCTACCCATTCCCACGTCCGCATGAAAGCCGGCGAACGACGCCCGGATCGCAGCGCTACCACGTCCTCGTTGCCGGTCGCCGCGCCGGCGAGGAGGGGAGCGGCCATCGCCCGTGTCCGGCGGGCGGGATCACCGCCGGCAGACGATCCCCTCATTCGACAGGGCCGTCGCCCGCAGGCAGATTATGGGCGTCCCAGTCACGCCGCGGAATGGCGGAGCCGACCAGAAAGGCAAATGACGCGACCTTCTTCATGTCCGGTGTCAGCTCGCATTTGAACCTGAGCTTGTACCAGCCATTCCTGCTGTGCAGCGCCGCCTCGCTGGCGAGGAGAGTCCGTCCAGACATGCTGGGTTCGCCCATCGCATAGGGAACCACCTGGTCGGGTTTGAAGGCCGGGTTCCAGGCGGCCACTTGCGCCATGGCCTCAAGCCCGCACAACTGCTGCAGACGCTCCTCTGGAGCGAGTTGCGCCAGCAATGTCCTGCCCTGGCGGCTGCGCGGATCGGCGAGCACCGTTTCCGACAACATGCGGGCGGCGGTGATCATTGCCGGCGTGCCGTCTCCAGACGGAGCGAGGCGCGCGGCGTCAGGCAGCGCCGCCACTGCGTCGGGATTGCCGCGCGGCACATCGGTGGATTGCGGCCGAGACGCAGGCCCTGCCGGCACCGCTTCGGCGTCCGGAAGCGGCGCCGGCAACAGGTCCACTTCCATGGTTCGACTGGGCGGTGGCAGCCATGGCGACGGTAGAGCCATCGTCAGCAGCAGCGCGACGCCGATGACGGAATGCAGCGTCAGCGACGCCAGCGCGCCCCATGCCGAAGTCCGCCAATCTTGCGCCGTTCCGTCCATGGCAATGCCAACGTCCGCCGGATCCCGCCAGGATCCCCCGACCGAGATACACCGCGGCAATCGCCTTCGGAACAGGGCGTGCGACGGTCTCCCGAGCTTTGATCGCCGAGGTCAGGCGGAAACCCGGCGAATTCCAGGCCGGGTTCCGATCGCGCCGCACAGTCGGCGCCCTATCAGCAGCCGCGTGCGCCGGCTGCTAACAGATTGATCTTTATAGAAAATTCAGCTTATGCGGCTTGCATGGAACGGCGTCAGCTGTTCTCATGGCGCGTCGCACCTGTCAAGGAGGTCTGCATGAGGCAAGGACTCGTCGATGCCGATTTTCGCCGCCAGATCGAGGGCTATGGCCTGACCACGGCCAACATCCTCTATCGCCTTCCCGACCACCCTGGCCTGTTGCAGAGCTATCTCTGGCAGAATTACGACCTCGCCCCGAAATTCCCCGAACTCGAACGCTTCCTCGATTTCTGGAACCGCGAACTGGAAGGACCGATCCATTCGGTCGAAGTGGCGCACTCGCACCTCGTCCGCCCGGGCGACTGGCGCCACGTCAACGGGCTGTATCGGATGCAGTGAGGTATTCGCACCTGGGGTGTTGCACGCAGGGCACGGGAATTGCGGATCCGTGCCTTGCGTGCCGCTGATTAACAATTATTTATTGGGCAGCGACTTATCATCATGATAAGCCAAGGGGCATGAGGATGAGGAGATGACCCTTCCGCAGCCCTGGTCGCCTGCACAGGCGACGAAACTGGTCAACGAACTGGCGATACGCCCGTCGTTCACGGTCTGTTACACCCAGCATGCCAAGGAGCAGATGCTGGAACGAGACTTGATTGTCGGTGACGTGCTCTATGTCCTGCGGCATGGTTTCGTTTATGAAGAGCCCGAGTTTTCGACCAGGCCTGGGTTCTATAAATATCGGATAGAAACACGTACCCCGAACTCGAATAACCGGCTGGTTCGCGTGGTCGCGATCCCTGACTACAGGGGCTGTTCGATCAAGCTTATCACCGTCATGTGGGTTGACGAGTAGAATGGTCAGTGTAATTGGGGTCGGAGCGTGAGATGACTGGATATCCCTATCAGGAATGTGGTCTGGACAACGTCATTATCGAAGGCGTGAATTTTCTCGTCGACGATAAAGGTGAAGAGACCATCGCCATTCCGAACATCAACGGCCTGCACCGCGCGATTGCCACTGGAATCGTTGCCAAGAAGAGCAGCCTGACCGGGCGTGAGTTGCGCTTCCTGCGGACGGAAATGGGGTTGACGCAAGCTGAACTCGCCCACACCGTGCACCGCGAGCCTCTGTCGATCAGTCGCTGGGAACGGGGCGAGGTGGCCGAGATCGATCCCAACGCCGAGGCCTTGATCCGTCTGCTGGCCAAAGAGGCCTTGGATCTTGAGGTCGAGGCCACCGTGCGCGAGATCACCGGTTGGAGCGTGCCGAGTGCGCTGACGCCGCCGTTGGTCATCGACGGCTCGGATACTGACAATTACCGCCTGAAGCCGGCAGCCTAGAAGTCGCCGTCCGCCTCAAACCCCATACGGCGGGCGGGGGATGTCCTGGTGCGCCTTCCTCAGGGCTGCCGACCAGCGTTCGCGCAGGTCGTGGAAATACGGCTCGCCCGGCTCGATGCGGTGGATGAGGTCCGGCACGATGCGGTCGCGCGACATCACCATGAAGTCGATCGGCATGCCGACGCCGAGGTTGGAACGCATGGTCGAATCCATCGAGATCAGCCCGATCTTCAAGGCGTCGGGGATCGTCGTCTTGTAGTTCACCGAGCGGTCGAGGATCGGCTTGCCGTACTTGTGCTCGCCGATCTGCAAGTACGGCGTATCCTGCGTTGCCTCGATGAAATTGCCGGCCGAGTAGATCATGAACAACTGCATGCGGCCGCCGGCGATCTGTCCGCCTAACAGGATGGTGACGTCGAAGGAGAGGTTCTTCTGCTCCAGCATGCGGCCGTCGAGACGGTAGACTTCGCGGATGGCCCTGCCGACCAGCTGTGCCGACTTGAACATCGTCGGCGTCGAGTGGATGGTCTCCAGCTCTTCGGTATCCGGATTGACCAGACCTTCGGTCAACAGCGAGGTGACGCTCTGGCTGACCGCGAGATTGCCGGCCGTCGCCAGCGCAATGACGCGGTCGCCCGGCTGGTTGATGACCTTCAGCTTGCGGAACGTGGCGACATTGTCGAGCCCCGCATTGGTGCGCGTGTCGGCAATCATCACCATGCCTTCCTCGACCAGGATCCCGACACAATAGGTCATCCGCGTTCCCCCCAAAGCCCAACTCGCGGGTGGCGACCGTACAGATCTCGGCGAGATGTCGCAATCGCCTTGTCCAGCCATGCGGAGCACCGGCAAGTCGGGTCAAAAACTGCCTGATTTCCAGATAATTAACCGGTCTCAGTCGAGTGTATGCAGCACCAGGGGCGGGATCCGGCGCTCGGCAGATGCTCTGTCCCGAGTCGGTGGCGAGCGTCGGATGCGTGCCGGAGTAGCCGGTCACGCCGTTGAACCGAAGAGGGTTGCAGATATGGCAAGGCTTTCGATCAAGACGACGCTGATCGGCGTCATTTCTGGACTTTCGGTCATCGTCGTCGGGCTGTTGGGCCAAGACGCCGTCACGGCCTGGAAGGCGACGGAGCAGGCGAAGCGAATCAGCGCCGCGGCGCAGGTGACAGCGGCGGCCTTCCGCGCCCTGCCGAACCTGCGCGTCGACCGCAACGGCACTTATCGCGACATCGTCGGCGACAAGGTCGCCACCGCGCCGTCGGAGCCAGTGCGTCTCGCCCGCGTGGCGGAAGCGTCCGCACTTTCCGAAACGCTTGCGCTGTTGCCGAGATCCGATTTCGACGGCCGCGACCAGTTGCAGGGCGATCTGGATCAGGCCCGAACGCGGCTCATCCAGTTGCAGTCGGACTATGCGACGGAGGTGGCAAAGCCACTCGCTGACCGCCGGAAGGGGCTGGCGCAGGACTACCGCGACACCGCCAACCACATCCTCGATCTCCTCGCCTCGATCAACATTCACTCGGCCGCCTCGATCGTCGGCCGCGACGCCTACGTCGACCGCATGTTCGCCTTGAAGACGATCATCTGGGAAGCGCGCATGGGCCTCGGAGATGCCTCCGCGGTGGTCGGCGACACGATGACCGGCGTCGGGAAGCCGGAAGATGCCGTCAAGGCCATGGCGACCAACATCGGCCGCGGCATCGCCGCCTGGTCGATGGCCAAGGAACTGGTCAACGGCGTCACGGTTCCCGCCGACCTGAAGGCGGCCTTCGAGCGCGGCGATAAGGACTATTTCGGCGCCGGGATGATCGACATGCAGGCCAAGATGGTCGCCGCGCTTGCCGCAGGCAAGAAACTCGAGATGAACTCGGTCGAATGGACGGGCCAGATCGTGCCGCGGCTCGGGTCGATCCTGCTCGTCGCCGACGCCGCGATGCAGAGCGCCATCGAGACATCCCAGGCGAACTACGCCACCGCCTCGCAATCGCTGCTGTTTGATCTCGGCGCCCTGGTTGCGGCGCTGCTGGTGGTCGGCACCACGCTCTACTATGTGGCCTACGAGATCGCCCGGCCGCTGACCGTCATCCGTCAAATCATGATGACGCTGGCCGAAGGCGACCTCGGCGTCACCGCCCCCTATACCAGCCGCAGCGACGAATTGGGTGCGATCGGCAAGACGATCGCCATCTTCCGCACCAACATGGCCGAGGCCGAGGACCTGCGCATGCGTCAGCAGGAGGCGGAGCGCTCCACCGCCGAGCAACGCCGCATCGCCATGCATGAGCTTGCCGACCGCTTCGATCGTGCCGTCGGTGCCATCGTGTCGACCGTCGCCGCCTCGGCCGAACGGCTGTATTCGGCCGCCGGCACGCTGACGCAGACCTCGACCAAGACGGCCGAGCAGTAGCTCGCCGTCGCCTCCGACGCCGAAGAGGCAACCGCCAACGTCAGCGCCGTCGCAACGGCCGCCGAGGAGCTTTCCGCCTCCGTCGGCGAGATCGGAGCGCGGGTCAAGCGTTCGGCCGAAATCGCCAATCAGGCGGTGACCGAGGCCGAACGCACCAACTCCCAGGTCAAGAGCCTTGCCGAAGCAGCCGAGAAGATCGGCTCGATCGTCGGCCTCATCAACACGATCGCCGGCCAGACCAACCTTCTGGCCCTGAACGCCACGATCGAGGCCGCCAGGGCCGGTGAGGCCGGCAAGGGCTTTGCCGTCGTCGCCGCCGAGGTCAAGCAATTGGCCGACCAGACCGGACGTGCCACCGCCGAGATCCGCACGCAGATCTCCTCGATCCAGACCGCCACGGATCTGGCGGCGCATTCGATCACCGGCATCGGCGAGACGATCGCCACCATGAACGCCATCGCTGCCGAGATCACCGCCTCGGTCGAAGGTCAGGGAGCCGCCTCGACCGAGATCGCGCGCAACGTCTCGGAGGCGAGCCAAGGCACCGCTGCCGTGTCGCACAACATCTCCACGGTCACCGCGGCGATCGATCAGGCCGGCACCGCCGCCGGTCAGGTGTTCTCGGCGGCAAGCGAATTGCGCCAGGAAGCAGACCATCTGCGCGATGAGGTCGGCCGCTTCCTCAATAGCGTCCGCGCCGCCTGACAACATCGGGAGCGTTGCAGACAAAGCCCGCCGCTCCAGACCGAAGCGGCGGGCTTCGCTTTTCGAAGTGAAGGCAATGGCAAGTCTTGCTGCGTCCAAAGTATCACGTTGAAATTCCGTCATTGCGAGCGCAGAGAAGCAATCCAGTATCTTCTCTTAGCTCTCTGGATTGCTTCTCTGCGCTCGCAATGACGAATTCTGCTGGACGAATATCCTTCCAGTCAGCGCCGTCGGCCGGGCTGTCAGTCGTGGCGCGTTGACCGTCGCCCGCCTCACGCCGCCGGCTGGTGCCGGTGCGACACGACTTCGTCGACCGTGACCTTGCAGGCGCGGGTCTCGCCGAGGCCGGTGTTGTTGGCGCGGATCGGCGAGGCATTGATCACGTCGAGCGCGACGGCGACGCGCACATGATTGTCGGTCGGGCAGAGGTTGAGCGACGGATCGAAGCCGACCCAGCCCAATTGCCCGCCGAGATAGGCCTCCGCCCAGGCGTGGACGCCGTTGGCGACCGAACCCGGTTCCGGGCTGTAGAGATAGCCGGAGACATAGCGGGCCGGGATGCCGACCGCGCGTGCGGCGGCGACGAAGACGTGGGCGCGGTCGGTCGACGTACCCTCTTTCCGGCTGAGCGCCTTGGCCGGACTTGCCGCCGGCGCCAGCGTTTCCGGCGCCGGCGCGAGCGCTTCGCTCACCCAACCCATCAGCGCGTGCAGCGCGGTGATCGGCTCCGAACCGCACTCGGCCATGATGTCGGCCGCCTTGGCGGCAAGGTCTGCGTCGACGGCAGTGAGCGCCGTCTCGCGCAGATAGACGGCGAGCGGCAGCCGCTCCGGCGTGCCGCGGATGACGCCGTTGGTCTCCTCGGTCATCACTTCGCCGCTGGCCGAGATGGTCAGCGAGTCGAGCGGCCCATCGACGGAGAACGTATGGGTCCAATTGCCGAACGGGTCTTCGACCGGCGACAGCCGGCAGTCGGCCGAGACGTCGATGCGCCAGTCGTTGATGAACTGCTGCGACGAGCCGCGCGGCATCATCCTGAGGATCTGCACCGCGTAGAGCGCCGGAGTGTCGAAATGGAAGGTGACTTCGTGGGCAATCTGCAGACGCATGCGCAGCACTCCGGCAAGCCGGCCAGTTGAAGGAACGTCAGACCAGATACTGCTCGCTGATCGTGGCGCCGAGGCGGTTGTTGGCATCGATCAGTTCGGTGAGGAACTCGTGCAGACCCGACTGGAATATTTCGTCGATCTTGGCGCTGTCGAGCTTCGACGCCGTGGCGCGCGACAGCCGCTGGCTCGGCCCCTGGCGACCGTAGTCGCGGGCGAGCAGATCGAGATAGCGGGTCAGATTGTCGTAGCAGCTGGCGATCGACCGCGGCATTTCGGCGTTGAGGATCAGCAAGTCGGCGACGAGCCACGGCTTCAGGTTTTCGCGGTAGACCCAGTGGTAGGCGGTCAGGGCCGAGACCGATCTGAGGATCGACGACCATTGGAAATAGTCGAGGCTGCCGCCGACCGGCGCGCCGGGCGGCAGCAACACGTGGTATTTCACGTCGATGATGCGGGCGGTGGCGTCGGCGCGCTCGATGTAGACGCCGATGCGCGAGAAGTAGTAGGCGTCGTTCCTGAGCATCGTCCGGTAGGCCGATCCGTCGAACGTCAGCGACGTCTGCTTGACGAAGCGCAGGAAGTCGGAGAGCCCGGCCAGCGCCAGTCCGCGCGAGGATTGCGCCTTCAGTTCCAGCCATGCCGAGTTGATCGCCTCCCACATCTCCGTGGTCAGCGCCGTGCGGATGGCACGGGCGTTGGCGCGCGCCACCTCCAGGCAATTGCGGATGCTGGAGGGATTGGTGGACGAAAAGGCGAGGAACTCCACCACGTTCTCCGCGGTGGCGAAATCATAATGCGACTGAAAGGCGGGGAGGCTGCCGGTAGCGGCGAGCGCCGATTCCCATTCGTTGGACGAGCCGCCGTAGCCGATCGGCAAGGCCGCCAGACGCGAGGCGGCATCGATGATGCGGGCGGTGTTTTCGGCACGTTCGATGTAACGCGAGAGCCAGTAGATATTTTCGGCGGTACGGCTGAGCATCGGTCGATGGCCCTTGGGTGATGCACTGACTGGGCAAAGGGATGTGCGCTGGCCTCGGTCGGTCAGGATTGCGATTGCGACTGCTGCAGTGCCGCCTCGGGCGTCGCCCCGTCGACCACCGGCGGTTCGGGCGAATGGATGACGATCGGGGTTTGCGCTTCGGACGCCATGCCCGGCCGGAACGGATCGATCACCCAGGTGTCCTTGGTGCCGCCGCCCTGGCTGGAATTGACCACCAGGGAGCCTTCCTTCAGCGCCACGCGGGTGAGCCCGCCCGGCACCGTGCGGACGCCGTCGGCGCCGGTCAGCACGTAGGGTCTGAGATCGACGTGACGCGGCGCGACGCCCTCGCCAACGAAGGTCGGGCAGGTGGATAGCGCCAAGGTCGGCTGGGCGATGAATTTCTCCGGATGCGCCGCCAGTTTTTCGCGGAACGCGGCGCAGGTTGCCTTGTCGGCCTTCGGGCCGACCAGCATGCCGTAGCCACCGGAGCCGTCGACCTCCTTGACCACCAGTTCCTCGATATGTTCGAGCACGTAGCGCACCGCGTCCGGCTCGCGACACCGATAGGTCGGCACGTTCTTCAGGATGGCATCCTCGCCGGTATAGAAGCGGATGATTTCCGGCATGTAGCTGTAGACGGCCTTGTCGTCGGCAACGCCCGTCCCAACCGCGTTGGCGAGCGTCAGGTTGCCGGCGCGGTAGGCCGACATCAACCCGGGGACGCCGAGGACCGAATCCGGCCGGAAGGAGAGCGGATCGATGAAGTCGTCGTCGACGCGGCGGTAGACGACGTCGACCCGCTTCGGCCCTTCGGTGGTGCGCATGTAAAGGACATTGTCGCGCACATAGAGGTCGCGGCCCTCGACCAGCTCGGCTCCGAGCTTGTCGGCGAGGAACGAGTGTTCGTAGAAGGCGGAGTTGAACGGGCCGGGCGTCAGCACCGCCACCGTCGGATCGCCGGAGGCCGAACGCGGCGCCAGCGACTTCAGCGAGTTCAGAAGCTCGTCGGCATAGTTCTCCACCGGCGCGATGCGGTGGCGCGAGCACAGTTCGGGGAACAGCCTGAGCATCACCTCGCGGTTCTCCAGCATGTAGGAGACGCCGGAAGGGGTGCGCGCGTTGTCCTCGAGCACGTAGAAGGTATCGGCATCGACGCGGACGATGTCGATGCCGGCGATCATGACGTAGATGTCGTGCGGCAGGTTGAGCCCGAGCATCTCCGGGCGGAAATACGGGTTGCGGTAGACGAGGTCTTCCGGGATGATGCCGGCGCGCAGGCACTCGGCCTTGCCGTACACATCCTTCAGGAACATGTTGAGCGCGGTGACGCGCTGCGTCAGGCCCTTCGACAGCCGGTCCCATTCGGGCCGGGTGAGGATGCGTGGGATGATATCGAACGGGATCAGCCGCTCTTCGCCCTCGGCGTCGCCGTAGACGTTGAAGGTGATGCCGATGCGGCGGAACAGCAGCTCGGCTTCGTGCTGTCGCTGCTTGAGCAGATCGGTCGGCGTGTTGGCAAGCCAGGATTTGACCAGTTCATATCCGGACCGCGTGTCTGATCCGAGCGCTGTCATTTCATCGAAGGCTTTCGCCATCATCGTCTGTCGCTCCCGGTCGATCCCCGTCGTTCGGAGATCATCGGCGGTTCGATCCGACAATCGTCCGCCTGTTGCGGCCGTTCGGCCGGCTGTCGCTGCTGCACGCGATTCCGAAAACCGTCCCGGCTGCAAGCTATAGTAACCACGATTCATCAAACGTCGTGCCAAGAAAATGGCCGGGAAATTCGCCGCTTTGACGCCGGAGCGGGCGACCAACTGCCGCATTGCGCATCGTCTGATCGTTCTTTGGGCAGAAACAACTTCGGCGGCGTGCCTGCGAATTGCGCGCTCGATCCTGTCGCACCGGGGCACGGCGCCGGTCCGACCGACGCTAAGGGCTTGTCCGTACTCACGTCGAGCGGCAGCGGCCTGCGGCGCTCAGCTGCGTTCGACCGCCGCAGGCCGGACGATCGGCAGCGGGCTGTCACATCTCCACGCCGAGCCGGCCGGCGAGATCCTGGATGTACTGCCAGGCGGTGCGCCCCGAGCGCGAGCCGCGTGTCGTCGCCCATTCGAGGCTGTCGCGCACCAGGGTCTCGTCGTCGATGGTCAGCCCGTAGTGGCGGCAATAACCGCTGACCATGGCGAGATAGTCGTCCTGGCTGCACTTGTGGAAGCCGAGCCACAGGCCGAAGCGATCGGACAGCGACACTTTCTCTTCCGTCGCCTCGCTCGGGTTGATGGCGCTGGAGCGTTCGTTGTCGATCATGTCGCGCGGCATCAGGTGCCGGCGGTTGGAGGTGGCGTAGAAGATGACGTTCGCCGGCCGGCCTTCGATGCCGCCTTCGAGCACGGCTTTCAGCGACTTGTACGAGGTGTCGTCGCGATCGAAGGAGAGATCGTCGCAGAACAGGATGAAGCGGTACGGCGCCTCGCGCACATGCCCCATCAGATTGGGCAGGCTCTCGATATCCTCGCGGTGGATTTCGACCAGCTTCAACGGCGTCTTGCCCGCGGCGGCGAGCGAGGCGTTGACGCTGGCGTGCGCCGCCTTGACCAGCGACGACTTGCCCATGCCGCGGGCCCCCCACAACAACGCGTTGTTGGCCGGCAGCCCATGGGCGAAGCGCTCGGTATTGGCAACGAGGATGTCGCGCGGCTGGTCGATGCCGGTCAATAGCGGCATGTCGACCCGCGAGACGTTGGCAACGGCCAGGAACCGTCCCGCCGCATGCCAGACGAAGGCATCGGCTGCGGCGAAATCCGGTTTCGGGGCTTCCGGCGGCACGGCGCGGGCGATCAGCGCGATCAACTGGTCGAGCTTGGCGGACAGCGTCTGGATCTCGGCAGAATCGGACAAGGCGGGATCTCTTCACTCGTTGTCGGGCGCCTGCGATAGCACGGGCGGTCCCATGGGAAAACGCCGATGCTGTTGCGCCGCCGAGAGCTCCCATATAATGCCGCACGGACCGGGATAAACCCAGCGAGACCGCCCGTTGGCCCAGCCTCCATGGGGGCTTTACCAATAGTGAAGCAATATTTGCATTCCAGCGGCTCATCGCTATAGTCCGCCGCGATTTTGCCGGCCGGCTCGTCCATGACGATGAGGCCCGGTGCGCTTTTGATAAAAACAAGGCGTGCGCGTCCGGCGCTAACCTCGAGGAGTTTGGAATGTTCGTCTCGCCTGCCTACGCTCAAGCGGCGGCGCCATCCTCGCCCCTGGACTTCCTGTCGGGGCCCAACGGCATCATCGTGCCGATGCTGCTCGTGTTGGTGATCATGTACTTCCTGGTCATCCGGCCGCAGCGCCAGCAGCAGAAGAAGCACCAGGAGACGCTCTCCAGCCTGAGGCGCGGCGACACGGTCGTCACCTCCGGCGGCATCATCGGCAAGGTGTCGAAAGTTCCGACCGACAAGGAGGTCGAGATCGAGATCGCCGAGAACGTTCGCGTCCGCGTCGTGCGTTCGACCATCACCGATGTGCGCGCCAGGGGCGAGCCGGTGAAGGACAAGGCCTGACCGCCGCGCGCGGCTGAGGCGGATACGGCAGGGGCCGAGCCCCAGTCTTGCCGGCCGGCGATAGGGGGGCGCTCGCGCGCCGCCGGCTGAATGAAAGAACGAGACATCGTGGCGGGCAGCTATGCTCTATTTCTCGCGTTGGAAAATCTTGGCGATCCTCGCCGTCTGCGTGTTGGGCATTGTCTTTGCAACGCCCAACTTCCTGTCGCGCGACCAGTTGGCGTCGCTGCCCGAGTTCATGCGCGGCCAAATGGTTCTCGGCCTCGACCTGCAGGGCGGGGCGCATCTGCTGCTGGAGGTCGACACCAAGGCGCTGATCAAGGACCGCGTCGACGTGTTGCGCGACGATGTGCGCAAGGCGATGCGCGACGAGAAGATCGGCGTCACCGGCCTTGGCTTGCAGGGCAACGGCGTTGTCGTCCGGGTGCTCGATTCCAGCCAGTGGGATAAGGCCGAGACCAAGTTGGACAGCCTGATCCAGAATCTCTCCGGCACCATCCTGACCGCCACGCCGATCAAGGACATCACGGTCGCCCGCGAGGACAACGGCCTGTTCCGGCTGACGCTGACCGACCAGGGCATCACCTATCGCACCCAGCGCGCCGTCGAACAGTCGATCGAAGTCATCCGCCGCCGTATCGACCAGCTCGGCACCACCGAGCCGTCGATCACCCGGCAGGGCGACAATCGCGTGCTGGTGCAGGTGCCGGGGCTGCAGGACATCGAAGGGCTGAAGAAGATCCTGGCGCAGACCGCGCGCCTGACCTTCCAACTGGTCGAGGAAGTCGGTCCATCGGCGTTGCAGGGCAGCAAGGGCGCCGACACCGAAGTGCTCTACACCCGCGACAATCCGCCGATCCCGGTGCTGGTGCAGAAACGCGCGCTGGTCTCCGGCGACGAACTGGTCGATGCGCAGGCGCAGTTCAATTCGCAGTCGAGCGCCTGGGTGGTCAACTTCCGCTTCGATACGGCGGGCGCGCAGAAGTTCGCCGCCGTCACCCAGCAGAATGTCGGCCGGCCCTTCGCCATCGTGCTCGACAATCACGTGATCTCCTATCCGAATATCCGCGAGCCGATCCTCGGCGGTTCGGGGCAGATTTCCGGCAATTTCGACGCCAAGGGCGCAAGCGAACTGGCGCTGTTGCTGCGGGCCGGCGCCTTGCCGGCCAATCTGACCATCGTCGAGGAGCGCACCGTGGGCGCCGGCCTCGGCGCTGACTCGATCGCCACCGGCGAGCGTGCCGCCGCCATCGGCATCGTCGGCGTCATTCTGTACATGCTGGCCAACTACGGCCTGTTCGGCCTGTTCGCCAACGTCGCGGTGATGATCAACGTCACCTTCACGCTTGCCATCCTGTCGATCTTCCATGCCACCCTGACACTGCCGGGCATTGCCGGCATCGTGCTCGGCGTCGGCATGGCGGTCGACGCCAACGTGCTGATCTACGAGCGCATCCGCGAAGAGCAGATGCAGGGCCGATCGCCGATCGCCTCGATCGATACCGGCTTCCGACGTGCCATCGCCACCATCACCGACACCAACTCGACCCACCTGATCGCCTCGATCGTGCTGTTCTGGCTGGGCACCGGCGCCATCAAGGGCTTCGCCCTGACGCTCGCCGTCGGCACGGTGACATCCTTCTTCACGGCGGTCACCGTCACCCGGCTGATGGTCACGCAATGGCTGCGCTATACCAAGCCGACGCGCGTTCCGATCTGAGGCTCAAGGACCGACACCATGAAACTTCTTCGCCTCGTTCCGGACAACACCCGCATCCCGTTCATGCATTGGGGGCGGTTCACCATCCCCCTGGCGCTCGGACTGGTGCTCATCTCGATCGTCGGGTGGGCCAGCCTCGGCTTCAATTTCGGCATCGACTTCACCGGCGGCCTGCTGATCGAAGTCCGTCAGACGCAAGGTGCGGCCAATCTGGCCCAGATCCGCAAAGACGTCGAATCGCTGAAACTGGGCGACGCGCAAGTTCAGGGCATCGGGCAGGACTCCGACGCACTGATCCGTCTCGGCGAACAGCCGGGCGGTGAAAAGGCGCAGCAGGCAGCTGTCGAAAAGGTCAGGGCCAAGCTCGGCTCGACCTACGACTTCCGCCGCGTCGAAGTGGTCGGTCCTGCCGTTTCCAAGGATCTGCAGTTCAACGCCGTCCTGGCGGTGGTGACTTCGCTGGTGCTGATTCTCGCTTACCTTTGGTTCCGCTTCGAATGGCAATTCGCAGTGGGCGCCATCATGACGACGATCCACGACGTGTTGCTGACGCTCGGCTTCATGGCGTACTTGCGCATCTCGTTCGATCTGCCGATCCTTGCCGCCATCCTGACGATCGTCGGCTATTCCTTGAACGACACCGTCGTCATCTACGACCGCATCCGGGAAATGATGCGGAAATACAAGAAGATGCCGATTGCCGACCTGATCGAACTGTCGATCAACGAGACCTTGTCCAGAACGGTGGTGACCGCCGTTACGGTGTTCATCGCCTCGCTGGCGCTGCTGTTGTTCGGTGGCGACGCACTCTACGGCTTCTCCTTCATTCTGGTGTTCGGCGTCATCGTCGGTACCTATTCCTCGATTGTCGTTTCGGCGCCACTGCTCATCTTCCTGCATCTCCGGGCAGACAAGGAAGAGAAGGGTGGCAGCGGCAAGGGCAGCAAGGCGAAGGCGACCGGCACCAGCACCGCCGCGTCGGCCAAGACGTGAGCCAGGCGGGCGGCGGCGGGCGACGTCCGCACCTGCCCGAGCAGGTGGTGATCGAGGCCTATGGCGGCGGTGGCTTCCGCTTCGCCGGCATGAGCCATCGCGGCTCGCTGCTGGCGCTGCCCTCCGGCCTCTATGCCTGGGACGTTGCCAACCCGGAACGTCTCGGCGAGGCGGATTTCGCCGAGCTGTTGCTGGAAACGGCGCGAATCGACGTGCTGCTGATCGGCACGGGCGGCGAGATGCGGCCGCTTCCGGAAGCGTTGCGGTGGCAGTTTCGCGATCGGCGCATCCAGGCGGATGCCATGCAGACCGGCCACGCGGTCAGGACCTACAACATCCTCATCGCCGAAAATCGCCGGGTGGCTGGTGCTTTCGTAGCGGTGGAGTAATCCCGGGCGGGCGCTATATCGACTGCTATGGGAGATGCTTACACCTATTGCTTCAATCGTTTGTGCGAGCTCGACAAGGAACGGTTCCTCGCCGGACTGTTCGTGCCCGAGACGCAGCGCCGGCATGTCTTCGCCATTCTCGCCTTCTCTGCCGAGATCGCGCGCGTGCGCGACCTCGTCTCCGACCCGCTGCCGGGCGAGGTTCGGCTGCAGTGGTGGCACGACCTCCTCGATGGCACCGCGCGCGGCGAGAGCGAGGCGAACCCGATCGCCGCCGCGCTGACGGACACGATCGGGCGCTTTCATCTGCCGCTCGACAGCTTTCGTCAGCTTATCGAGGCGCGCAGCTTCGACCTCTACGACGATCCGATGCCGTCGCTCGCCGAGTTGGAGACCTATGCCCGCGAAACCTCGTCGTCGCTCATCCGGCTGTCGGCGATGGTGCTCGCCGGGACCGATCACGTCGGGGCGGCAGCGGCGGCCGATCCGGCCGGCATCGCCTACGGGCTGACCGGGCTGATGCGGTCCGTCGCCTTCCACGCCGCGCGCGGCCAGATGTTCCTGCCCGCCGATCTGCTCGATCGCTACGCCGTCGATCCGGGGTCGGTGCTGGCCGGCAGGACGACCCCCGAACTGAAACAGCTGCTCGCCGAATTGCGCGGCATCGCCCGCCGCCGACTTGCCGAGACCCGTACGCTGATTGAGCGCGTGCCTCGGCCCGCGGCGCCGGCCTTTCTTGCCTGCGCCCTGGTCGAGCCGATGCTGAAACTGATGGATCGGGCCGACTACGATCCGTTCCGCACGGTCATCGACCTGCCGCAATGGCAGAAGCAGCTGAAATTGTGGTGGATGGCCCGCCGCGCTCGATGAACGACCTCCGTTACGGGCGGCAAGAGAAATCCAGCAGGCTTTCGCCATGCGCTTCGCCCGACCGCTGGCCTTGCGCATTGAGGATGGCGAATCCGGGGACGCCGCTGTGCAGCCTCGTCCCGACGACGACCAGCGTCTGCCGGCCCATGGCGGCGGGCGAGGCACGCAACGACGGCTCCAGCAGGCTGAACACGTCGGATCGCGCCAGATCTTCGCCCCGGATCCAGCGGATGCGATAGCGGGCACCGGCCAGCGGCTTCATCAGCCACTGCCAGCCGGCATTGGGATTGGGCTCGAGCGAGGCAATCAGCGTCCGTACGCTGCGTCCGAGGCAGCCGGTGTGGAAATGCAGCTGGTTCTGCGAGCGGTCGCGCGCCGAATTGAGGGCGATGCCAATCTCGCTGCGGTCGAGCGGCCGCACCCGGCCGGCGGCAATCAGCCGGCGCGCATCCCAGGCGGCCTGCCAGTAGTTCGGCAGGCCGGGACGCTGCAACTCCGGGCTCTCGATGCCGATGATGCGGAACGTCGGGATCGTCAGCACATGATTGTCGGAGACCGGCAGCAGCGCGATGCCGTCCTTGCCCGTTCCCTTGACCTCGGTGCAGGGCGCGGGCAGGCCGATCGCCGCGGTCGGGACGCAGAGATAGGTGACGACGCGCCACAGGTCGCCCGGCGAGAACTGCCATCGTTCAATATCGAGTGGCCCGGCGGCCAGCGCCGAGGCCGCGGTCAGGCCGAGTGCGAGGACGGCGAGCGCCAGGCGGAGCCGGATCGGCATCGTCAGTCGTTCGCCTCGGGAAGCGTGTGGGTGACCGTGCGGGTGCAGGTCTTGATCTCGACGAGCCATTGCGCGAAATCGGCCCGCGCCCGCGCGCTCAAAGCCCGTTTCTTCGCCTGCGCCTTCTCTGTGCCGCGGAAGCGCTTGACGCCTTCCGGCTTCTTCACCTCGATCGGCGGGAACAGGCCGAAATTGACGTTCATCGGCTGGAACGAGCGCGGTCCCGCGTCCTCTTCCGCGACGATATGGCCGCCGGTGACGTGGTTGAGCAGCGCTCCCGCCGCGCTGGTCGCCGGAGGTGGCAGCAGGGGGAGACCCAGCCGCTCCGCCACGGCGAAGCGGCCGGCGAGGAGGCCGATCGCCGCGCTTTCGACATAGCCCTCGCAACCGGTGATCTGTCCGGCGAAGCGCAGGTTCGGCCGCGCCTTGAGGCGCAGCGTCGCGTCGAGGAGGTTCGGCGAGTTGAGGTAGGTGTTGCGGTGGAGGCCGCCGAGCCGGGCGAATTCGGCATTGGCGAGGCCGGGGATCATGCGGAACACCCGCGACTGCTCGGCGTATTTGAGCTTGGTCTGGAAGCCGACCATGTTCCACAGCGTGCCGAGCGCATTGTCCTGCCTGAGCTGCACGATGGCGTGCGGCTTGACGCTCGGGTTCATCGGATCGGTCAGGCCGACCGGCTTCATCGGACCGAAACGCAACGTTTCCAGCCCGCGCTCGGCCATCACCTCGATCGGCAGGCAGCCGTCGAAATAGGGGGTGCTGGCCTCCCATTCCTTGAATGACGTCTTCTCAGCCGTGAGCAGCGCCGCGACGAAGGCTTCGTATTGCTCCCTGGTCATCGGGCAGTTGAGGTAGTCGGCGCCGGTGCCGCCGGGGCCCGCCTTGTCGTAGCGCGACTGTCGCCAGGCAATGCCCATATCGATCGATTCGGCATGGACGATCGGTGCGATAGCATCGAAGAAGGCGAGCGCGTCCGCCCCGGTCAGCGTGCGGATGGACTCGGCGAGCTCCGGCGCGGTCAGCGGCCCGGTGGCGATGATGGTCAGCCCATCGTCCTCGCCGGGCAGCTCGACGACCGCCTCGCGCCGGAGGGTGACGAGCGGATGATGGCTGAGCGCGGCGCTGACGGCGGCGGAAAACCCGTCGCGGTCGACCGCCAGCGCGCCGCCGGCCGGCACCTGGTGCCGATCGGCCGCCGCCATGATCAGCGATCCGGCCATGCGCAGTTCGGCGTGGATCAGCCCGACCGCGTTCAAGTCCGCGTCATCGGAGCGGAAGGAGTTCGAGCAGACGAGTTCGGCCAGCCCGTCGGTCTGATGCGCCTCGGTGCGGCGAATGGGCCGCATCTCGGTAAGAATGACGGGAATGCCGGCCGAGGCAATCTGCCAGGCCGCTTCGGAGCCGGCAAGTCCGGCGCCGACGACATGGATGGGAGCGAGATCAGTCGAAGATGTCATGGTGCGCGGATTAGCACCATCGATGCGGCCGAAACAAGTCTGCATCTGCCATCTTTCCAGCCGCGGCTTTCACGCTAAGCTTTCATTGAGTGCTCGCGGGAACAGGTGATTCGATGCAGGGATCAGCATTGCGCGTGTGGATCGTGTTGATGGGACTGGCGATGCTGGGACTGGGAAGTCTGGCGATCGCCGCGAGCCTTCCGGCCAAGGCGCAGGATCGCGCCTCGGCGCCGAGCGAAGTGGAGGAGCCGCTGCAGGTGCAGAACCTCGTCCACGCCAAGCGCAGGGCCAAGGCGGCAACGGCTGTCGCGCCGGGAAGCATCGGCGTGCGCGATCCGCAAGGCTACGAACCCGATCCCGGCATCGTGCAATGGTATGCCGAGCGCGGCGCCTCGCTGCCGATCAACGAGCATCCGATCTATTGCCATGGCTACGGTTGCGAATTCCAGACGCCGATCCCGATCTCGGATGCCGATTTCGCCGAATTGCAGAAGATCTTTGCCGCCCACAGCGGTTCGGCGGTGGAAGAGCGCAAGGCGATCAGCCAATCCGTCCAGTGGTGGGAGCGGCATGCTTCGCCGCTGCTCGGCGGCCCGCCGCGGGTGCGCGGCGATACGCAGCCGCACAGGCCGGGCCAGACCGATTGCCTCGACGAGGCGACCAACTCGACCACCATCCTGTTCTATCTCGAGCGGCACAAGTTCCTGAAATATCACAAGGTCGAGCGGCCCGAAGCGCGCGGCATGTTCCTGTTTTCCCACGCCACCGCGCTCATCCAGGAGATCGGCGGCCAGGCTTGGGCCGTCGACATGTGGATGTACGATATGGGTGATCCGCCGGACATGCCGACCTACGCGGAATGGTCGTCGCATTGGTGAGCCGGAGCCCGGACAGCCGCTGCATGCATGCCCCCGGACGTCATCCGATCGGATGGACGGTCCCGATCGGAAACTGAGCCGGGTTCACCCGCTCGAGCGTATCCCTTCGGCGCCGGGACGACTGCGGTCGGAACGAAACATCCCGAAAAATTCGAAGCGCCCGCCGGGGGAGGACCGGCAGGCGCTTGAACGAACCGGGGCCGTACCCCGGACTTCCGGCCGTCTCCGCGGGAGGAACGGAAATGCGGCCACTAACCGCGCCAGGGCGAAAATTTCCCCGACGATACTGCGGACACCATCTCGCCGCCGACATGACCCGAGGCGGACGAGACTCGATCGCTGCTCACGCGCGGCTGTCCAAGGCTGGGAGGAGATGCCTGTCCGGACATTTCAAATCACCGCCGGAGCCACGGTCATGGCGTCCTATGGATAAGAGCGTATAACGAAGAGCGTGGCGCCAAAAGAGGCAGTGTCGCATATCCGTCATGCGGATTGTGCAACGCAACATAGCCGGATGGCGTATTTCAGTCATGTGTCCTAACAGTTAGTCGCTATTCTGCTGCACTGCGGCGTGACCCTTCCGGCCGGCGCTTCAGCAGCTCGCCAAGAAAGCGGCCGGTGTGGCTGCGCGGCTCGTTCGCAATCTCCTCCGGACGGCCGCTTGCGACGATCTCGCCGCCGCCATCGCCGCCTTCCGGGCCGAGATCGATGACCCAGTCGGCTGTCTTGATCACTTCCAGATTGTGTTCGATCACCGCCACGGTGTTGCCCTGGTCGACCAGCTCGTGCAGCACCTCCATCAGCTTGGCGACATCGTGGAAGTGCAGGCCGGTGGTCGGCTCGTCGAGGATGTAGAGCGTGCGCCCGGTCGAGCGGCGCGACAGTTCCTTCGACAGCTTGACGCGCTGCGCCTCGCCGCCGGACAGCGTCGTCGCCTGCTGGCCGATGTGGATGTAGCCGAGGCCGACGCGCGACAGCGTCTCCATCTTCTCGCGGATGGCCGGCACGGCAGCGAAGAAGCCGACGCCCTCGTCGACGGTCATGTCGAGCACATCGGCGATCGACTTGCCCTTGTAGTGCACCTCCAGCGTCTCGCGATTGTAGCGCTTGCCCTTGCACTGGTCGCAGGTGACGTAGACGTCGGGCAGGAAGTGCATCTCGATCTTGATGACGCCGTCGCCCTGGCAGGCCTCGCAGCGCCCACCCTTGACGTTGAAGGAGAACCGGCCGGGACCGTAGCCGCGCGCCTTGGACTCGGGCAGACCGGCGAACCAGTCGCGGATCGGGGTGAAGGCACCGGTATAGGTCGCCGGGTTGGAGCGCGGCGTGCGCCCGATCGGCGACTGGTCGATGTCGATGATCTTGTCGATCAGCTCCAGCCCCTCGATGCGGTCGTGCGGCGCCGGGTTCTCGCGCGCGCCGTTCAGCTTGCGCGCCACCGCGCGGAACAGCGTGTCGATCAAGAGCGTCGACTTGCCGCCGCCGGACACGCCGGTGACGCAAGTCAGCGTGCCGAGCGGGATCTCGGCGGTGACGTTCTTCAGGTTGTTGCCGCGCGCGCCGACGATTTTCAGCTCGCGCCCCGGCGGGGCGACGCGCCGGCGGGCCGGCGTCGGCACGAACCGCACGCCGGAGAGATACTGGCCGGTCATCGAGTTGGGGTCGGCGACGATCTCCGCCGGCGTCCCCTTGGCGACGATCTCGCCGCCGTGCAC
>JARLIU010000061.1 GCA_031291595.1 Ancalomicrobiaceae bacterium
GGGAAGATGTAGCGGCGGATGAAGTCGAGTTCCCGACGATAGCGCGGAAAGATGTCCTCGCGGATGGTGATCACCTGCACGCCGGCGCGGCCGCCGGATTTCAGACAATCCCGCAGCCGGTCGAAATAGGTCGACCAATATTCCTCGCCCACCGCCTCGAACATCTCGATCGAGGCGATGCGGTCGTAGGCGCCGCGCTCGTCGCGATAGTCGCGCATCTCGACGCTGACCTTGTCGGCAAGCCCGGCGTTGAAGATGCGCTCCCTGGCAAAATCGTACTGCGCCTGAGAGATGGTCAGCGCGGTGACATGCGCGCCGACCGTCTTGGCGACGAACTCGGCGAAGCCGCCCCAGCCGCAGCCGATCTCCAGCACCTGGTGGGTCGGTTCGATCTGCAGCGCGGCGACGAGCGCGGCATTCTTGCGGCTTTGTGCGGCGGCGAGGTCGCCGTCCTCCGCGACGTCGAGCGCCGAGGAATAGGTCATGCTTGGATCGAGCCATTCCTTGTAGAAGGCATTGCCGAGGTCGTAGTGGGCGTGGATGTTGCGGCGCGAGCCGGCACGGGTGTTGCGGTTGCGCCAGTGACTGATCATCTGCATGAATCGCAGCACCGGCCGGTCCTGCAGCAGCCGCTCCAGCACCGGCTGGTTGGCGGCAAACACCTCGAGGAATTTGGCAAGGTCCGGGCTTTCCCATTCGCCGGCGAGATAGCTCTCGGCCACGCCGATGTCGCCTTGGGCCAGCCGGCGGACAAAGGCCGGATCCTTGATGATCAGCTGTGCCGCCGGCCCCGGACTTGCGCCCCGGAACGCGAACCGGCGGCCGTCCGGCAACACCATTTCGAGCGAGCCGAATTCAATGCGGCCGGCAAGGTCCATCGCCTTGCGAATGCCGACGGGAAGCCTCAGGGCGTCGCCGCGCCCTTCCCCCGAGTTGCCGCGCCGAAACGAGAAACCGCCCATGGCCTGCCTCCCCAAACGGGCCGGCATGCGCCATCACGCCGGCCCAATGCAGTACATGGGCGTCATTTATGCCCGATCCGAAGAGGGGCGCAAGCGGCTCTGGCGACGGATCGTGGCGGCGGAGCGACAGCAGCCATGCCGGATCGGAGGCTGTCTCCGGCTGCTTCCGCGGAGCTTCGATGGAGGCGGGCCGGCGGCGGCCGGTCAAGGTGCTGATAGAGCTCGGCTCCAGGCATGATTGTCATCCCCGGCGAGATCGGCGAAGCCGATCGAGGGGTGAGGCTGAGCCGAACGCCCTCGCCGCTGATCGCGGCTCGGCCGGGGATGACAGCTTTCAATGTCGCCAGCTTTGTCAACGAACGGCTCGGCCTACGCCCGGTATTCGTAGAGGAGGCGGGCGCGGATCGTCGCATCAAGGGCGCGGATGTCGGCGAGGATGCCCTGGCTGTCGGCGGTCGAGGTATCGACGTCGACCACCAGATAGCCGATCTCGTTGCGCGTCTCGTAGTATTGCGCGGCGATATTGACCGAATGTCTGGCAAAAACCTCATTCAGGCGGCCGAGCGCGCCCGGCATGTTGCGCTGCACCTGGATGAAGCGGGTGCCGGTCGGACGCGCCGGCAATTGCGCCTGCGGGAAGTTGACGGCGCCGACGGTGGAGCCGGTGTCGGAGTAGTCGACGAGCTTCTTCGCCACTTCCGCGCCGATACGCTCCTGCGCCTCCTCGGTCGAGCCGCCGACGTGCGGGGTGAGGATGACGTTGGCGAGCCCCTGCAACGGCGAGACGAAGCGTTCGGCGTTGCTCTTCGGCTCGACCGGGAAAACGTCGACGGCAGCACCGCGCAGCCTGCCGGTCTTCAGTCCGTCGGCGAGCGCGTCGAGATCGACCACCGTGCCGCGGCTGTTGTTGATGAGATAGGCACCCCGTTTCATCGCCGCGATCTCGGCGGCGCCGATCATGCCATGGGTCGCCGGCGTTTCGGGTACGTGCAGGCTGACGACGTCCGCTTCGGCGAGCAGACCGGCGAGACTGTCGATCGGCTCGGTGTTGCCGTGGCGGAGCTTGTCGGTCAGATCGTAGAAGATCACCCGCATGCCCATGGCTTCGGCCAGATTGGACAGCTGCGAGCCGATATTGCCGTAGCCGACGATGCCGAGCGTCTTGCCGCGGACCTCGTAGCTCGCCTCGGCCGATTTGTCCCAGCGGCCGACGTGGGCGCCGGCAGAGCGGTCGGGAATGCGGCGGAACAGCATGACGATCTCGCCGATGACCAATTCGGCGACGCTCCTGGTGTTGGAGAACGGCGCGTTGAACACCGGAATGCCGGCGCGGCCGGTCACGTCCAGATCGACCTGATTGGTGCCGACGGAAAAGCAGCCGATGGCGATCAGCCGGTCGGCCGCCTCGACGATGTCCGGCGTCACTTGCGTGCGCGAACGGATGCCGAGGATATGGACGCCCCTGATCGCCTCTTTCAACGCCGCGGCGGACAGCGCCTTCGGCAGGCGCTCGACGTTCGAATAGCCGGCGCCGGTCATCAGACCGACGGCAGAGTCGTTGATCCCTTCCAGGAACAGGACGCGGATCTTATCCTTCGATAGCGACAGCATCGGCTGGGTTGAGGCGGCTTCCACGGCACTTGACCTTCGACAACGTTGCTCGGCAGGGGCGCGACACACGGCCGGACGACCGCAACGCCTACCCCGGCGCCTCTATATAGGCTTCTCCCGATGGGATCCATCCGGCGGCAATGGCTGGCGGTCTGCCAAACGCCGTCCATTGCGAAATGCCACAAGATCGTTCTTCAGCGGCTTGCTAGATCAAATCGTCGCCCGGCCGGCCGACGCTGACATATTGGAAGCCATGGCGGCTCATCTCGTCGCGGCGATAGATGTTGCGCAAGTCGACGATCATCGGCGCCTTCATCACGGCTTTCAGTCGGGCGAGGTCGAGAGCGCGGAACTGGTTCCACTCGGTGACCACCACCAGTCCGTCGGCGCCGTCGGCGCATTCGTACGGACCGCTGACGAAGGTTATCCCCTCCATGACGTCGCGGGCATTGTCCATCGCTTCCGGATCGTAGCCGCGCAGGATGGCGCCGGCGTCGCGCAACGTCTGGACGATAGTGATCGCCGGACTGTCGCGCATGTCGTCGGTATTGGGCTTGAAGGCGAGGCCGAGCACGCCGATCACCTTGCCACGCACGTCGCCGCCGCAGGCAGCGACCACTTTGCGGCCCATGGCGCGCTTCCTCAAGTCGTTGACGGCGACGGTCGTCTCGATCAGGCGCAGCGGACGGTCGTAGTCCTGCGCGGTCTTGACCAGGGCCAGCGTATCCTTCGGGAAGCAGGACCCGCCATAGCCTGGTCCGGCATGCAGGAACTTCGGGCCGATGCGGTTGTCGAGGCCGATGCCGCGCGCCACCTCCTGCACGTTGGCATTCACCTTCTCGCAGAGATCGGCGATCTCGTTGATGAAGGTGATCTTCATGGCGAGGAAGGAATTGGCGGCATATTTGATCAGTTCGGACGTCCGCCGGGTCGTATACAGGATCGGCGCCTGGTTGAGGTAGAGCGGCCGGTAGACCTCGCCCATCACCGGCCGGGCGCGTTCGTCCTCGATGCCGACGACGATGCGGTCGGGCCGCTTGAAGTCCTCGATCGCCGCCCCCTCGCGCAGGAACTCGGGGTTGGAGACGACGGCGACGTCCGCCGCCGGGTTGACTTCGCGGATGATGCGCTCGACCTCGTCGCCGGTGCCGACGGGCACCGTCGACTTGGTGACGACGACGGTGAAGCCGTTGACGGCGAGCGCGATCTCGCGGGCGGCGGCATAGACGTAGGACAGGTCGGCGAAGCCGTCGCCGCGCCTGGACGGCGTGCCGACAGCGATGAACACGGCATCGGCGCTGGCCACCGCCGGCGCCAGGTCGGCCGAGAACGCCAGTCGCCCGCCCCGGACATTGGCCTCGACCAGAGCTTCAAGCCCCGGCTCGAAGATCGGCATGTGGCCATTCTTCAACAACTCGATCTTCTTGTGGTCGGTGTCGACGCAGACGACTTCATGACCAAAATCGGCAAAGCACACACCTGACACCAGGCCCACGTAGCCCGCACCAATCATCGCTATCCGCATCGAACACTCCGCGAGACCCAGATCAGTCCGTCATGGCCCCTGTCTGTCTTGGTCCCTGTCTGTCTTGGCTCAAGCCCCAGTCGCAGCGGGCCTTGCGGATGCTCCCGAGCGCCGCCGGACCGGTCCTGCCGCCCGCCATGTCGTCTTGCTGGTGGAGCATCGAAACCGGCAGACTAGCCGGATGATATGACAGTCCGGTATCGATCGTCACAAACCATCCACAGCGTATTGCCGCCACCACCACCGGGCCGACGATTGTCCGCATCCCCCGGGGCTTGCATCCGTCGCGGCCCGGTTCCACCTTCGGCCGCGATCGCCTCCTCGGCCGTCCGCCACCGACGAGCGATTCGCCCTGCCCGGCCGCCGGCGTGGCCGAAGGGCGATGGCTGGCGTGGCCGGATGACCGATCGACGGCGCGGCACGATCGCAGACGGAGGATCGCCGCTTGGACGACAGCATCGCAATTGCGCCCGGTTCGCTCATCGCTCGCGCCGCGCGGGCACTGGCGCCGGCGGACGCCAAGGCATCCATGGCGGCATTCGACAAATTGGCTGACCGGATCGTCTCCGACGACGAAGCCGCCATGCTTGGCGCGCCGTTGTTTTCCCAGCCGGCGAAGGCGCTGTTGGCCGGCGTGTTCGGCTCCTCGCCCTATCTGACGGAACTGGCGCTGCGCGACATCCCCCGCCTGCGGCGACTGCTGCTGAGCGATCCAAAGGAGACGATGGCGCAGCTCATCGCCGAGGTCGACGCGTCCGGATCCATCGCCGAGGAGGCGGACCTGATGCGCCGCCTGCGGCTGGCCAAGCAGGAGGCGGCACTTGTCATCGGCCTTGCCGATCTGGCCAAGGCCTGGGACACCATGGAGGTGACCGCCTGGCTCGCGCGCTTTGCCGATGCCGCCCTCGCCGCGTCGATCGATTTCGCCTTCCGGGATCTGGCGATGCGCGGCAAGATCCGGCTGTTGAACCCCGACAAGCCCGCCGAAGGCACCGGGCTGATCGTTCTTGCCATGGGCAAGCACGGCGCCTTCGAACTCAACTATTCGTCCGACGTCGACCTGATCGTCTTCTACGACTACCACCTCGCCGCGCCGCTCCTCGCCGACCCGGACGAACCGGTCGACTTCTTCGTCCGCCTCGCCAAGAAGATGGTCCGCCTGATGCAGGAGCCGACCGCCAACGGCTACGTCTTTCGCGTCGATCTTCGCCTGCGCCCCGATCCGGGCGCTACGCCGATCGCCATGTCGACGGACGCAGCGATCCAGTACTACGGTTCGATCGGCCAGAACTGGGAGCGGGCGGCGCTGATCAAGGCGCGCCCCGTCGCCTGCGACCTGGTGGCTGGCGAAGCCTTCCTCGCCGAACTCCGCCCGTTCATCTGGCGCAAGTTCTTCGACTACGCGGCCATCGCCGACGTGCATTCGATCAAGCGCCAGATCCACGCGGCGAAAGGCCACGGCGACATCGCCATTGCCGGCCACGACGTCAAACTTGGGCGCGGCGGCATCCGCGAGATTGAATTCTTCGTGCAGACGCAGCAGTTGATCGCCGGCGGACGCAATCCGTCGTTACGCGGCCGACAGACGCTCGCCATGCTCGACGAGTTGGCCGATCAGCACTGGATCGAGACCAAGGTGCGCGACCAGATGCGCGAGGCCTATCTGTTCCTGCGCGATGTCGAGCACCGCATCCAGATGGTTGCCGACCAGCAGACGCACCAGTTGCCGCAGGACGACGCCGGGATCGCCCGCATCGGCCGCATGATGGGGATGCGCGGCCGCGCCGACTTCTCCAAGGCGCTGCTGAAGCGACTGGAGACGGTGCAACGGCACTACCAGCGGCTGTTCGAGAACGCGCCGGGCCTGTCGTCGGGGACCGGCAGCCTGGTGTTCACCGGCAAGGTCGACGATCCCGATACCATCGGCACGCTGCAGTCGATGGGCTTCCGCCAACCGACGGACGTCGCGGCGGCGATCCGCGCCTGGCACTTCGGCCGCTATCCGGCGACGCGCTCGACGGTCGCCCGCGAGCGCCTGACCGAACTGACGCCGGCGCTCTTGGAAGCGCTCGCCGCCACATCGGCGCCGGACGCGACCTTTCGCGCCTTCGACCGCTTCGTCTCCCGGCTGCCGACCGGCGTGCAGATCTTCTCGCTGATCGCCTCCAACGCCAGTCTTCTGTCGCTGCTCGCCGAGATTCTCGGTGGGGCGGCGCCGAAACTCGCCGAGACGCTCACCCGCCGGCCGCGCGTCGTCGACGGGCTGCTGGATCCGGCGTTCTTTTCCGCGCTGCCGAGCGAGGCGGAGCTGCACCGGCGGCTCGGCAGCAGCTTCGCCGATGCGACCGGCTATGAGGATTGCCTCGACCGCGCCCGCGTCTTCGCCCAGGAGCACATTTTCCTCATCGGCGTGCGCGTGCTGACCGGCACGATCTCGGCGGCGGATGCCGGCGAGGCACATGCCCGGCTGGCCGGGGTCGTCGTCGACGACCTGTCGCGACAGGTCGACAAGGAACTCGCCGGCACGCACGGCGTCGTCCCCGGCGCGGAAGCGGTGATCGTTGCCATGGGCAAACTCGGCGGACGCGAGATGACGGCGGCCTCCGATCTCGACCTGATGCTGCTTTACGATGTTCCGCCCGGGGTCGAGGCCTCCGACGGGGCGCGACCGCTGACGGGCGGGCAATATTACGCCCGTTTCGCGCAGCGCCTGGTCGCCGCGTTGTCGTCGCCGACCGCCGAGGGCCAGCTCTATGCCGTCGACATGCGCCTGCGTCCCTCGGGCAACAAGGGCCCGCTCGCCACGTCGCTGCCATCGTTCGTCTCCTATCAGCTGAGCGAGGCCTGGACGTGGGAGCATATGGCGCTGACCCGCGCCCGCATCGTGGCGGGACCGCCCGATCTGTCGAAGCGGGCGGAACAGGCCATCCGGGCCGTGCTCACCCGGCCGCGCGATCCGCAGAAGCTGAAAGACGACGTCCGCCGGATGCGGGGGATGATCGAGGCGGAGAAGGGCACCGACGACATCTGGGACATCAAGCAGGTGGCCGGCGGGCTCGTCGATGTCGAGTTCATCGCGCAATACCTGATGCTCGCCCATGCTGCCGAGGATGCGGGCGTGCTGGCGACCAATACCGAAGCGGCGCTGTCGCGGCTTGCCGCGCGCGGCCGCATCGATCCGGCTCACCGCGACGTGCTGTTGCCGGCGGCGAACCTCTACAGCCGGCTGACGCAGATCCTGCGGCTGGCGCACGAGGGCACGTTCCGGCCCTCCGACGTCGACGCGTCGTTGCGCCATCTGCTGGCACGCGCTAGCGACCTGCCGTCGTTCTCGATGCTGGAGGCGCATGTGCGCGACACCGAAAAGGCGGTCAGAGCAGCGTTCCTGGCGATCGTCGGCCGGCCGATCAAAGGCTGACATGGCCACGCTCCGAGCATGAACGAAATTTAAGGTCGCGGACAGCGTTTGGAAAACAGCGGGACCCTATGGTCCGAAGCGTCGAGGCGCCACGCCCCCGCGCTCGGCAAGCCGTCCTGACGACCGGCTAAACGCCGGCTGAAGCTGTAGATTCCACGGGAGACCCCCCAATGAAATCCCTGACCAAGACATCGCTGGCGAAAGTCATTGCCGCTACTGCACTCGTTGCCGGATTGACCGGCACCGCCGTCTATGCCGCCGAGACCACCCCCGCCCCTACCACCGAGGCCGCCGCCGTCGATACCAAGGCGGCCGGACCGCGGCGTTTCGTCGACCGGATGTTCGACCGGCTGGACCCGCAGAAGACCGGCGTGGTCACCGTCGAGCAGGCGCTCGCCCGCCGCGACAAGCTGTTCGACACGATCGACACCAACAAGGATGGGTCGATCGACAAGGCCGAACTCACCGCCTTCTACGGCACGCGCGGCGCCGGACTCGTCGACCGGATCCTGAAGAAGTACGACCTGACGAATTCCGGCAAGATCGCCAAGACCGACTTCGATAAGCCGGCGCGCAAGCGCTTCGCCCTGCTCGATCTCAACGACGACGGCAAGATCACCAAGGACGAGGCCGAACGCGCCATGCCGATCCCCGGCTTCGACGCGACGCCCCGCATGCATCATCGCTGGACGGGACACGGCATGGTCGGGCACCACCGTCCGATGATGGGCACCGATCAGAAGCCGCAGTAAGGCGCCGACGCCTCCCCGATCCAACCGGCATATCCAAATTCGAGCGCCCCCAGGACACCCTCGGGGCGCTTGTCGTATGGGTCAACCGCCGAAGCAGAACAGTCCGAACCGCCGGAGCGGATCCGGCATGCCGGTCACCGCCGGCAGCTGCCGTGTGGTGCGGCCGAACGACAGGCCGATCGAGCCCTTGGCCTTCAGCAACGGCCTCAGCACGGCGCCGAGTTCGGCGCGCGCCGTCGGGTTGGCGATCGGCACTTCGGCGGTAAAGCTCAGCGATCCTGTCGTCTCGTCAACGATGACCAGACCGGGTGCATTGAATTTGCTGCCGCCACCGCCGGTCAGATGCATCACCGCCTTGTCGCGCGGCCCAAGGATGTCGGCCAGATCCTCGGAATAGACGCCGAAGGTAGCGATGTCGCGCATGCAGGCGAAAGCCACGAGGCGCGGCCCGTCGTCCTTGGCCGCATAATACAACATCAGCCGGTCGTCGCCGTCGGCGCGCAGGTGCCAGCCGGCGAAATCGCCGTCGGCAGCCGCGGCCGGCCGGACCAGCCCCAAGCCGATCCCTGCCATCGCCGCAGCGGCGGCCATCCATCGCTTTCGTTGCATCATCTGCCATCCACCTGAATCGGCGCCGTCGAAATCCGCCGGGGGCGCGGCCGGAACGCCGCCATCCGCGCCGTCGCAATCGCCGGCCCCGGTATAAGGCGGATGCCGTTTCTCAAGCAAATGAATCCGCCGAGAGTGCGGCCGGCCGGCTGCGCGCCACGCTTGCCCGGTGCGCGCGCCCGGTTGCAACGGACGCGCGGACGACTGGCGCGCCGGCGCTCGACCAAAAATCCCGTCGTGTTACGGCGGCGGCTGTTCACCTCGGCGTCCCGACGTGCAAAACTCGGCGCATGCTCCGTCGGCGCTTGGCCGCACGAGGCGACGTTCCGGCCGTTGGCGATCGGCCAAGAGACCCGCGGCTGCGCGTCGCAAGCTTTGAAGGACCAGCATGAAGGACCCGCGGTTTTCGTTCGCTCTCGATCTCGGCACCGAGGTCGGCGGCTATCGCATCGACAAAGTGCTCGGTGCGGGCGGGTTCGGCATTACCTATCGTGCCTTTAACGACATTACCCACAAGCAGGTGGCCATCAAGGAATTCTACATCCGCGACATCTCCTCGCGCGACGGGCAGACAGTCGTCGTCGATACCGACGTCGAGGAAGGCACCTACGAATATGCGCTGAGGAAGTTCCAGGAAGAGGCGCAGGCCGTCGTCACGCGCTTTACCCACCCCTACATCATCCGGGGCGAAAACTTCCTCAGGGCGCACAACACCTGCTACCTGATCATGGAGTACGTCGACAGCGGCAACCTCGAGGACTGGCTGAACGGCAAGGACAAGCCGCCGGGCGAGGCGGAGATCCGGCCGCTGTTCGAAAAGCTGTTCGACGCCGTCGACTACGTGCACCAGCACAATACGATGCACCGCGACCTGACGCCGCGCAACATCATGGTCCGCACCAACGGCGACCCGGTGCTGATCGATTTCGGCGCCGCGGGCCTCGGGCTAGACCTCGGCCGCTCGTCGAAGATCGTGGCGCAGATGCGCTACGCCCCGCCGGAACAGACCGACGATACCGGCCAGGGCATCCACGGCCGCTACACCGATATCTTTTCGCTCGGCGGCGTGCTGTTCCGTACGGTGACCGGCAAGTCGCCGATGCCGCCGATGAACCGGCTCGCCGGCATCCTCACCGGCCGGCCGGATCCGCAATTGCCGCTCGCCGCGCTGGCGCCGCAGCCCGGCGCCTACAGCCCGGTGTTTCTCGCCGGCGTCGACCGCGCGCTGAAGCTCGATGCGCGCGAACGGCCACAAACGATCGACGAGTTGCGCCAGGTGCTCGGCTGGGTGGCCGCGCCGGCGCATGCCGCTCCGCTGCCCCCCGGCAGAGACGAGACGGTCGTGGCATTCGGGCAGCATGCCATGCCGCCCGCTCCCGGCATGCCGCACGCCGATCGCATCACCACCGGGTTCCCCCGCAGCGGAGCGGTGACCGGCCCGGCCGGTCTCGACGAGTCGGCGACGCTGTTCCTCGGCGACGAGCCGCGGTCGCGCACCGGACTGCCGCGCGAGCCGACCGGACCGTGGCCACCCGCGCAAGTGTCGGTCAAGCCGGTGCGCCGTTCGCGCCTGCCGGGCCTGATCGCCGCGGTCGTCGTCGTGGCCGGCCTCGGCGGCGGCACCTTGCTGTTCTGGCCGCAACTCGGCGAAATCCTCCACCGCATCAGCGGTCCGGCGGTGGTGCGGCCGTTCACCATGAGCTTGGCCATCGACGGCAAATCGATCGTGCTCACCGGCTACACGCCGTCGAAGGACAGCCGCCAGGCGCTCATCGGCGCCATCGCGCAGACGGCGCCGCAGGCCGCCGTCACCGACCGCCTGAAGGAGGCCGAGGGCGCACCGCCGGGCTTCAACGATCTCGTGTTGAAACTCGTCGCCCAGGTTGGCGGCTTCTCCAAGGCGACGATCTCGCTCACCGACACCCGCGTCGCCATCGACGGCGTCGCCGCCACGCCGGAAGCCTATCCCGTCTTGCGGCGCACGCTGGCCGACCTCGTCACCCGGCCGGGGCGCGGCGAGGTGACCTTGGCGCCGGCGACCGTCGCCCCCTACCGCTTCACGCTCGACTATCAGGCCGGCAACGTGAAGCTTGGCGGCTACCTGCCGAGCGAGGCGGCGCGCGACGCGGTGAAGAAGGCGGTCGTCGCCGCACTGCCGCAGGCTCGGGTCGACGATCTGACGCTCATCGCCGACGGATCGAAGCTCGATCTCGCCGCCGGCATCGGCTATCTCGCGCCGCGGCTGAAAGACTTGGCCGAGGCGCACATCAGCCTTGGCGAAGGCGGCCTGACGCTGGCGGGAACCCCGGCCTCGCCTGCCGTCTACGAACGGGCGGTCGCCTTCGATCCGGCGACCGCACCGGCCAACGTGCCAGTCAAGCTGGCCATCGGGCTCCCCGCCGTGTCGCCCTACCAATGGTCGCTGACGACCGACGGCCGCTCGGTGGTGGCGCGCGGCTTCGTCCCCTCGGCCGACGCGCGCAAACTCGTCGCCGACCACATCGCGGCCAGCAAGCCGGAGCTGAGCTACAAGGACGAGACGGTGCTCGCCGCCGGAGCGCCGGAGCATCTGGCCGATGCGCTCGGGCTCCTGGCCGATCAGGTCGGGCGGCTCGAACGCGGGCGGCTGTCGATCACCGATTCGACCCTGTCGGTCGAGGGCCTGCCCAAGTCGCCGGACGATTTCCCCTTGGTGCAGACCGCGGTCAAGGCCGGCCTGCCGCAGGGGTTCAAGCTCGGCGACTTCAAGATTCAGACGCCGAAGGTTTCGCCCTATCTGTTCAGCGTCGAGGCGAAGGACGGCAAGATCCGGCTCGCCGGCTACGCGCCGAGCGATGTGGTGCGCGCCGAGACCGAGACGATCGCCGCCCAGACGCTGCCGAAAGCTTCGGTCGTCGACGATCTGCAGATCGCCGACGGAGCGCCCGACGCCTTCGCCGCCGCGGTTCGCCTCGCGGTCACTGCGGCGAGCCACCTCGTCTCCGGCAAGGCGTCCTTCGTCGACACCCATTTCCAGATCGACGGGCTGGCGAAGAGCCTGGAAGACTCCAAGCCGCTGAAGGATCTCACGCATCCGCCGCTGCCGAACGGCTTCGGCCTCGAGCGCGCCGCGATCCAGCTGAAGACCGACGCCCCGGCGCAGGCGTGCGACGGCCTCGCGCTGCCGCTCGATACCCCCGACAAACCGGCCGGCATCGCCGGGATCGATCCGGGTGAGATCGATGCGCCGCGCGCCATCGCCGGCTGCCGCAAGGCGCGTGCCGACTTTCCCAATGTCCGCCGCTTCGCCACCGCCCTCGGCGCTGCGCTGGCCAAGGACAAGCAGTACGCGGAGGCGGCGAAGAGCCTTCAGCTGGCGGTCGATGCCGGCGATCCGAGCGCCATGGTGCTGTTGGCCGGCCTCGCCCGCGACGGTCGGGGCATGGCGGTCGACGCCAACCTGACGGTCGATCTCTTCACCAAGGCGGCGGACACCAAGGACGCCGCGGCGATGCTGGCGCTCGGGGAGATCTACGAGCGCGGCGGCATCCGCCCGAAAGACCTCGCCAAGGCGGTCGACTGGTACACCAAGGCGTCGGCGCTCGGCTCCGGTGATGCCTACGCGCGGCTCGGCCTCATGGCGCAGAACGGCAGCATCCGCGGCATTCCCGACTATCCGCGGGCGGCCGAGTCCTACGAGAACGGCGCCCGGCTCGGCTCGGCGCTCGCCATGTATCAGCTCGGCCTGCTCTATCGCGACGGATTGACGCCCGGCCACATCCCCGATCTCGCCAGGGCGTTCGACTGGCTGCAGAAGAGCGCCGACAAGGGGCGGCCCGAGGCGATGGCCGCCGTCGGCCAGTTCTATCTCGACGGTACCGGCCGGCCGGCCGACTACGCCCAGGCGGGCAACTGGCTGGAGAAGGCGGCCAACGCCGGCAACGGCGATGCCATGCTGTCGCTCGGGCGGATGTCGTTCGAAGGACTTGGCCGTCCCAAGGATCTGACGATCGCCGCCGGCTGGTTCGAAAAGGCCGCGAAGCTCGGCAAGGCGCAGGCCTATGCCAAACTCGGCTCCGTCTATCAGTCCGGCGTCGGCGGCAAGCCGGACTATCAGGCGGCCTTCGACTGGGACGTGAAAGGCACCGAGATCAACGATCCGCACGCCTTCTATCAACTCGGCACGCTCTACGAAGGCGGGCTCGGCCGTCCGGTCGACTTCGCCAAGGCCAGCGAGACCTACCTCAGGGCCGGCGAACTCGGATATGGCGCCGGCTTCTATCAGATCGGATTGCTGGCCGAACTCGGACGCGGCCGTCCCGTCGACTACGCTCGCGCCATCACCTTCTACAAACGAGCCGCCGACCTGCTGTTCGCCCCGGCGATGGTGCGGCTCGGCGTCTTCGCCGAAATGGGCAACGGCCAGATCAAAGACGATGGCGCGGCGCTGCTGTGGTACACTAAGGCCGTGCAGCTCGGCAGCATCGAGGCCAGCTGGCATGCCGCCGTGTTGACCGATGCCGGGCGCGGCGGGCCAAAGAACCCCGATCGTGCCGCGCTCTACGTCCTCAGGGCCTACGCCGGGCGCGAGCCGCACGCCGTCGAAGCGCTCAGCGGCGACATGTCGGCCTTCAGCCTCGATACCCGCATCGCCCTGCAGAAGCAGTTGACCAGCCGCGGACTGCTGTCGCGGACGGTTGCCGACGGCGCCTACGACGACGCGACGCGCAAGGCCGCACTGCAGTTTACCGCAAAGTTGGCCAATTGACGCCGCCGCACCCCGACGGGGACCGGGCTCCGGGCGCCGCGGTGACGGCCATAACATCTTAATCCATTTGTGGTTTTCTTCTCGGAGCCGCGGCCGGACCGCACCCTCCCGCGCTCAGCGCCTGGAGGCAGGGCGCAGGCGGGCGCGTGCCGGCTGGGCATGGTTAAGGCATCGCAAATAAACGCATGACATCTCTACGTAATACATATCAATCCACTTTACCATCTACTTGGCTTTACCTTGCTTTTTCTGTCTAATTTGAACATTATCCCTGCGGATATTCCCGCAGGAGCCAGCCGTGCCCCAAGCCGAATACGACAACAAGCCTGAATGGCCGTTGTGTTACATCGATGGCCAGGCGATCAACATCGACTCCATGCCGGGTGCCGTGGAAAGAGCGATGCAGCGGGCGCGCAACGGCTGCGGATTTACCTTCTATACGCTGAACCTCGACCACCTCGCCAAGCGCCGCCAGAACCGCGATTTCCGCCGCATCTACGATCGCGCGACGTTCGTGTCGGCCGACGGCGCGCCCGTCGTCTGGCTGTCGCGCGCCGTCGGGGTCGAGATCGAACGCACCACCGGCGCCGACATGGTGTGGCCGATGGCGGCGGAATGCGCCCGCCTCGGCATCCCGGTGTTCCTGTTCGGCTCGAACGATGCGGTGCTGGCAAAGGCCGTAGCCCGGCTGACGGCGGCATTCCCCGGGCTGGCGATTGCCGGGACGGAAGCGCCGGCGATGGGCTTCGACCCGACGTCCGAGGCCGCCGAGGCCGCTGCCGATCGCGTTGCCGCCTCCGGTGCCGGCGTCTGCTTCGTCGCGCTCGGTGCGCCGAAGCAGGAATTCTTCGCCGACATGGCGTTGCAGCGTCACCCGCAGCTCGGTCTGTTCTGCATCGGCGCGGCGCTCGATTTCATCGCCGGGACGCAGCGGCGCGCTCCCGGGTTCATGGCGCGCAACGGGCTCGAATGGCTGTGGCGGCTGTCGCAGAACCCGAAACGCATGACCGAACGCTATGTGAAGAGCGCACTGATGTTCGCTTGGCTGGCCATGCCCTGGCAGCTCGAACGCGTGGTCAATGCTGCCGGCTTCGGCCGCTCCGCCGCATTCCGGTCGCCGGCCCGCGCTTCGTCGCCCGCCTACCCCGCCGGACGGACGCCGACGTCGACGCCGACGTCGTCCGGGCTCGTCGAACAACCGAACGCCATGGCATCCAACCGCTGGCCGCAGGACAGAGGTTCTTAACGTCATTCGCCTAATCTGCCGCCGATCGTTGCAGATCGCTTTTCGGGCGCAGCGGCGCCCCGCGGAACCGCGGCCGATGACGGATGCACCCTTGAAGATCCTGTTCCACACCTGGTCGCTCGGTGGCGGCGGCGCCGAGCGTGTCTTCGCCGTGTTGGCTTCCGGCCTGGCCGCCCGTGGCCACGACGTCATCTTCTCGGTCGAGAGCGAGGACGATCACAACGGCCGGCTCATCTCCGACACGGTCAGGCGCTTTCCGCCCACCGGCGGACGGGTGCGGACGGTCAGGGAATTGGCGCGGCTCATCGCATCCGAGCGCCCCGATGTCTCGATCTCGGCCATCAGCGCCTGCAATCTGCGCCATGCGATCGCCGCCACTTGGGCCGGGCGACGCCATCACGCCATCATGAGCTACCACGGCCACGCACGGGCTGAGGCGGAGCTGTCCAACCGCATCGGCTATTGGGCGACGCCGGTGACGACGCGGCTGGTGGCACGCACCGTCGCCGTCTCCGACGGTCTCAGGCGACACATCGTCGAAACCTGGCACGGCGCGCCGCACAACACCGTCCGCATCTACAATCCGACCCTCGCGGCCGAAGCCGACGCCACGCCGCCGACCGAGGCCGACCTCGTCGCCCGCCCGCCGACCGTGGTTTCCGTCGGATCGCTGCAACCACGCAAGAATTTTTCCGGCCTCATCCGCGCCTTCGCCCGGGTGACGACGCCCGATGCCCGGCTGGTCATCGTTGGCGAGGGCTTGATGCGTGGCGAACTCGAGGCAGAGATCCGCCAACTCGGGCTCGCCGGCCGCGTCAGCCTGCCCGGCTACATGGCGGCGCCGTGGGCCGCCTATGCCGGAGCGCGCGCCTTCGCCTTCGCCTCGCGCGAGGAATCCTTCGGCCTCGTCATCGTCGAAGCGCTCGCCGCCGGCCTGCCGGTCGTGGTCACGCCGAGCGACGGGCCGGTCGAGATCCTCGACCACGGCCGCTATGGCACGCTGGTGGCGCATGACGATCCGGGCGCCATGGCGGCGGCGATCGATGCCGCGCTGGCACACCCGGGCGATCCGGCGCCGCGGCTGCAGCGGGCCGGCGATTTCTGCGTTCCGACGGGGATCGATGCCTACGAGACGCTGTTCCGCCAAGTCGCCGCAGAGGCCGAGCGGCGGCAGCACGGTGGTTTCGCATCGGTTCGCCCAGGGCGATCCGTCTGAAAGCTGACGAAGCAGCGCTTCTGCTGTCGCACGGCTTGCCGTGCCGGCGTCGGGCTCCAGGCCCGGCCTTCGCCACGACCGCAGCCGCCCCGCGTGGCCTGGACCGGCACAATCCGCAGTCGATTTTCCGAACATTTCCGGCTACGACGGTTCGTCTTCGATGTCATTGGTCCCACCGAAAGAGTGAAGCCCACGCCCATGCGCGTCGAAGTCCGACTGGATCGAAGCCTCGTCCGGCACTGGCAGGAGCGCCTCATCGAACGGCTCGGCAGCGCCGGCCATCGGGTCTGCGTCGTGGCGGAGCCGGCGGCGGTGCCGCTGCCC
>JARLIU010000319.1 GCA_031291595.1 Ancalomicrobiaceae bacterium
CGACGTGCCGGTCATCGAGTTCCGCCAGGAGTGCCGGACGTTCGCCGAGCATTGGATCGGCGTGCAGAAAGCCGAATTCCGCCGGCTTGGGGTCGAGGGCGATTTCGCCCACCCCTACAAGACTATGGACTTCGAGTCCGAGGCCGTCATCGCCACCGAGCTGCAGAAGTTCGCCGTCTCCGGCCAGCTCTATCGCGGCTCCAAGCCGGTGATGTGGAGCGTGGTCGAGCGCACCGCCTTGGCCGAGGCCGAGGTCGAATATCAGGACTACCAGTCCGATACGATTTTCGTGAAGTTTCCGGTGACCTATGCCAGCGCTTCGAAATTCGAAGTTCGACCGGATGGATCGACAAGCGACCACGTAAGCCTAAACCAGAGACTGATTGGCACCTCGGTCGTCATCTGGACGACGACGCCCTGGACCATCCCCGGCAACCGCGCCGTCTCCTATTCGTCGCGCATCTCCTATGGCCTCTATGAGGTCACCGAGGCACCGGAGGGGAATTGGGCTAAGGTCGGCGACAAGCTGATCCTCGCCGACAAGCTCGCCGAAGACGTCTTCAAGGCCGCGAAGGTGACCGCCTTCGAGCGCCGGCAGGACGTGTCGGCCGCCGAGTTGAAGGCGGTCGTCTGCGCCCACCCTCTCGCAGCACTCGGCTACGATTTCAGAGTCCCCCTCCTCGATGGCGACCATGTCGACGACGAGTCCGGCACCGGTTTCGTCCATACCGCCCCGAGCCACGGCCGCGAAGACTTCGAGATCTGGACACAGAATGCGCCACGACTGAGCGGGCGTAATATCGACACGCGCATTCCCTTCCCGGTCGACGATGCCGGATTCTTCACCCAGGATGCGCCGGGCTTTACGGGTGGCCGCGTCATCGACGATGCCGGCGAGAAGGGCGACGCCAACAAGCGGGTGATCGACGCGCTGGTCGCGGCCGGCGCGCTCATTGCCCGCGGCCGGCTGAAGCACCAGTATCCGCACTCCTGGCGCTCGAAGAAGCCGGTCATTTTCCGCAATACGCCGCAGTGGTTCGTCTATATGGACAAGCCGATCGCGGTAACGGTGGATGACGCGAGCGACGACGTCCTGTCTGTTCGCACCGCCGCAGCCCTTAGTGACCGCGCAGACACCCTGCGCCATCGCGCGCTCGACGCCATCGACGCCACCAAATTCTATCCGCCGCAGGGGCAGAACCGGCTCAGGGGCATGATCGAGACGCGGCCCGACTGGGTGCTGTCGCGCCAGCGTGCCTGGGGCGTGCCGATCGCGGTATTCCGCCATAGCGAGACCGGCGATCTCGCGCCGGGGCCGACGTTTGCCCACAACGCCGAACTGACGAAACGCGTCTACGACGCCTTCGTCGCCGAAGGAGCGGACGCCTGGTTCGAGGACAACGCCCGCGAGCGCTTCCTCGGTGGGCTGGTGGCCGACATGGAGAAGTGGGAGAAGGTCAAGGACATCCTCGACGTCTGGTTCGACTCCGGCTCGACGCACGCCTTCGTGCTGCGGAAACGCCCGGACCTCAAATGGCCGGCCGACGTCTATCTGGAAGGCTCCGACCAGCATCGCGGCTGGTTCCACTCGTCGCTGTTGGAAAGCTGCGGCACCAATGGCCGCGCGCCCTACGACACCGTCATCACCCATGGCTTCACCATGGCCAACGACGGCCGCAAGATGTCAAAGTCGCTCGGCAATCAGGTGTTTCCGCAGGACGTGATCAAGCAGTTCGGCGCCGACATCCTGCGGCTGTGGGTGGTGACGGCAGACTATGGCGAGGACCAGCGCATCGGTCCGGAGATCCTGAAGACCAACGCCGAGACCTACAGGAAGCTCCGCAACACCATCCGCTGGATGCTCGGCACGCTCGCTCATCACCAGCCCGGCCACGACGTGGCACTGCCTGAGATGCCGGAGCTGGAGCGCTACATGCTCAACCGGCTGGCCGAGATCGACCAGACCGTCCGCGCGGCTTATGGCGACTACGACTTCAAGCGCGTGGTCGGCGCCATCTCCAACTTCATGGTCGTCGACCTCTCCGCCTTCTACTTCGACATCCGCAAGGATGCGCTCTACTGCGAGGCCTATTCGTCGAAGCTCAGGCGCTCGGCGCTGACGGTGGTCGACCGGCTGTTCCGCTACCTCACCATCTGGCTGGCGCCGCTCTTGCCGTTCACCGCGGAAGAAGCCTGGATCGCGCGCACCCCGGGCGACGAGATCTCGGTGCACACCGAGGTGTTCCCGCAGGTGCCGGCGGAGTGGCAAGACGGGCTGCTGGCGGAGAAATGGCAGAAGGTCCGCCGGGTGCGGAGAGCCGTTACCGGAGCGCTCGAACTGGAGCGCGCCGCCAAGCGCATCGGCTCGTCGCTCGAGGCCGCGCCGATCGTCTACATCGCCGATGCCGAGCTCTACGCAGCGGTGGCGCAAGTCGACATGGCCGAGATCTCGATCACCTCGGGCGCAACCGTCGTCTCCGGCGAGGGACCGGCCGACGCCATCCGTATCGACGAGGTTTCGGGCGTCGCGGTGGTGCCGGCCTTGGCCGAAGGCACGCGCTGCGCCCGCTCGTGGCGGGTAACCACGGACGTCGGTTCCGACCCGGCCTATCCGGACTTGTCGGCGCGCGACGCCAAGGCGATGCGCGAGTTCGACGCTCGCGCCAAGGAGAGCGCATGACGGCGGGTGTCGCCCCGGTCGCCGGGTCCCGGGCCCGCCTGGGGTTTGCCGTCGCTGGCCTCGGGCTGGTGCTCGATCAGGCAACCAAGCACTGGGTGCTCGACGTGGCCGATCTCGGCCGCACCGGGCCGTTGGCGATCGCGCCCTTCGCCGATCTTCGTCTGGTCTGGAATGCCGGCATTTCCTACGGATTGCTGCAGCAGAATTCCGACTACGGCCGCTGGCTGCTGGTCGGGCTTTCGCTTGCCGCCGCAGTCGGGCTGGCCTGGTGGCTGACGCGCGCCACCGGGATTATCGTCGCGCTGTCGGTGGCGCTCATCCTGTCGGGAGCCATCGGCAATGCCATCGACCGGGCGATCTACGGCGCGGTCATCGATTTCGTCTATATCTATACCGTCGACCGGGCCCATTCCTGGTATGTCTTCAATCTCGCCGATGCCTGGATCGTTGCCGGGGTGGTCGGTCTCCTGTATGACTCGATCTTCGTCGGGCGCAGGGTCTCGTCGTAACGACGCGCCCTATGACTGCCACAAAGACAGCGTTCCTGTGGCGGCAACGCTGGGACTGACGAAGTCCGGCCGGCGCACCGTGCGATCGGGCCCTGGCTGTGAGGAGTAGGAATTCGGTGACGGACAGGCTGACATTCGGATTTCTTCCGCGCTTCGGCGGGCTCGCTTTCGTCGTCGCGCTCGGAGCCTGCTCGTCGACCGGCTTCGTCGACGAGGATTCCGACAAGCATGTCGCGGCCGACGACAATCTCGCCAAGAGCCTGCTGATGGCCTCCGGCGCAATCGAAGATCCGAACGCCAAGGCGTTGCAGTACAGCCCGCGCGCGCCGCTGGTGGTACCGCCGCAGCGGACGCTGCCGCAGCCGGTCGATGCCGACGCCGAACTCGCCAAGTCGAAGTTCCCGGTCAATCCGGAAGACGCCGATTTGCAGCGCCGCCTCGCCGTCGGCAACGATACGGTCGGCGAGAATGTCATGACGCCCGACCAGCAGAAGAAATACAAGAACTTGCCGACGTCCGGCCCGGGCGTCGAGACGGGGCGGTTCGATGACCACGACGCCAGTCGGCGGCTGCAGCCCTGGGAGCTCGACGGCAAGGCGCAGCAGCAGGCGCTTGCCGGGGCCGAGAAGACCAGTCCGCACCGCAAGCAGGACGCGTTGATCGCGCCGCCGGAATCCTATCGCACGCCGTCGCCCAAGGCACCGATGCAGGCCGAAGAACAGCAGGCCAGCTGGAAGCCGACGTGGTGGCCGTTCTGATCGTAGCAGACAGCCGGCATGGAACCGCCGCGGCGCGTAATTCACGGAGCCTCGCGGCAGGCAAGGTCGTTGCATGCGGACGTCGCGCCATGGTGCGATGCTGGCAGCGTGGCATTCGCGATACCGAGTCGATCGGCCGAGCGCCGGTTCGTCGCCCCCCAGGTTTCGTCGCCCCCAAGTAACGTCTACCGACTAGCCTTGAGGATTTCAGTCGTGCCCGACCGCAGATCCAATTCTCCTGCCGTAGCCGCGTATCGCACCCCTCGGCTCGGAGCGCTCTCGGCGGGGCTTTTTGCCGCCATCCTGTCGCTCGCTTCGGTGCCGGCTGCCGCCGTCGACGCGATCGCGCCGCCCCCGACCGCCCCGACCACCACCGTGCCGGTGCTGCCGGCCGCTCCGGTCATCGGTCGCGAGGTGGCGGATTTCACGCTCGACAACGGCCTCGAGGTGGTGGTCATCCCGGATCACCGGGCACCGGTCGTCACCCATATGATCTGGTACAAGGCCGGCGCCTCGGACGAGCCACGCGGCAAATCGGGCATCGCGCACTACCTCGAACACCTGATGTTCAAGGGCACCAAGGCCCATCCGAACGGGGCGTACTCGGCGGAGGTCGCGGCGATCGGCGGGCAGGAGAATGCCTTCACCTCCTCCGACTACACCGCCTTTTACCAGCGCGTCGCCAAGGAACACCTTGAGCTCGTCATGCAGCTCGAGGCCGACCGGATGCAGAACCTGGTGCTGTCCGAGCAGACCGCACGGCCGGAGCTGCAGGTGGTGCTGGAAGAGCGCAGCATGCGGATCGATTCCAGCCCGTCGGCACTGCTCGGCGAAGCGCTCGATTCGGCGCTCTTCGTCAATTCGCCCTATCACATTCCGATCATCGGCTGGCGGCACGAGATCGAGAAGCTGACGTACAAGGACGCGCTCGCCTTCTACAACCGCTTCTACACGCCGAACAACGCCGTCCTCGTCGTTGCCGGCGACGTCGATGCGGCGACGGTGAAGACGCTGGCCGAGGCGACCTACGGCAAGGTGCCGCGGCGGGCCGAGCCGGGCGAGCGCATGCACCCGAGCGAGCCGGAGCCGAACGCCCGGCGCAGCGTCACCTATCAGGACGAGCGGGTGACGCAGCCGTCGTTCCGCCGCGCCTGGCTGGTGCCGTCCGAACGCACCGCCAAGCCGGGTGAATCGGAAGCACTGGAAGTGCTGGGCGAGATCCTCGGGCCGTCGACCACCAGCCGCGTCTATCGCCGCCTGGTGTTGGAGCAGCAGCTGGCGACGTCGGCCGGCGGCTGGTACCAGTCGAACGCCTGGGACGATTCGAAGTTCCTCGTCTACGCGACGCCGCGCGACGGCGTTTCGCTCGACGACATCGAGACAGCCTTCAACAAGGTGGTCGCGGATATCGCCAGCGACGGGCCGAGCGAGGCGGAAGTGACGCGCGCCAAGAAGAAGCTCGTCGCCGAGGCCGTGCAGGCGCAGGACAATCAGGCGACGCTCGCCCGCATCTTCGGCGAAGCGTTGGCGACCGGCGAAACCGTGCGCGACGTGCAGGCATGGCCGGCCCGCATCTATGCGGTCGATCCGGCGATGGTCAGGGCCGTGGC
>JARLIU010000062.1 GCA_031291595.1 Ancalomicrobiaceae bacterium
GCGCTGGATCGACTGCGAGATGGTCTTCCAGTTGGTCAGCATGCCGCCGAGCCAACGGGAGTTGACGAAATACTGAGCGGACCGGCGAGCCGAGTCGGCAACCGCCTCCTGCGCCTGGCGCTTGGTGCCGACGATCAGCACGCGGCCACCACGGGCGACCGTATCGGAGACCGTTTTCAGCGCCTGATGCAGCATCGGCACAGTCTGCGCGAGGTCGATGATGTGGATGTTGTTGCGCGCGCCGAAGATGAAGGGCGCCATCTTCGGGTTCCAGCGATGCTTCTGGTGGCCGAAGTGGACGCCGGCCTCGAGAAGCTGGCGCATGGTGTAGTCGGGAAGAGCCATAGCTCGGATGTCCTTGCTTTTCCGGTTGAGCCTAGCGCGGGTGTCGCGTCGCCGACGATCCTGCGGATCGGCGGAAACACCGGATGGGCGCTCGCGCGCGGAAGACCAACTTCCTGCTCGATGCACCCGACCCCGCGTGTGGAATGGCGGCGCTTATAGAGACCGGAGCGGAGAATTGCAAGCCGGCAGACCGTTTTGCCGGCATTTCAGCCCTGACGCGGACCGACGTCGCGCCTTCCCTGTGCCCGCCACAGCCTCGACGCCCCGCCTCGCAGCCGCCGGGGGGCATCGCACCTACCTCCGACCGCCAGCACGGTCACACCAGCTGCACCTGCAACACGCCCGGCACCGCCTTCAAGGCGCCGGCGATCTGCGGCGAGACACGGTAACGGCCGGGCAGCTTCACCTCGACCTCTCGCCGCTCGGCCTCGCCCAACAAAAGAATCAGCGACACGTCGCCCTCGCCGCCCTTGGCATCGAGATGGCGCGAAATGCTGTCGATCGGGCCTTCCTCGCGCAGGAAAATGCGCATGCTCTGCTGCTGGCGCTGCGCCATCAGATCGAGCGGCTCGACCTTTTCGATGCGGACATTGATACCCTCGGCGCGCTCCTCCGCCGAGGCATAGAGGATGACGGACTTGCCGGTCTCCAGCATGTCGCGGTATTGCGCCAGGCCTTCCGAAAAGATCACCGCCTCGTACTGTCCGGTCGGATCGGAGATGCGCAAGATGCCCATCTTGTTACCGGTGCGCGTCTTTCTTTCGGTGCGCGAGGTGACCGTACCGGCCAGCCGGCCGAAGGTGGAGCCGTGCTTGACCGATTCCACGAACTCGCTCCACATCTGCACGCGCATCTTCTCCAGCACCGGCCGGTAGTCGTCGAGCGGATGGGCGGAGAGATAGAAGCCGACGGAAAGATGCTCGCGCTGCAGCCGTTCTTCGAGCGTCCAGGACTGCACGACCGGCAGCTTGATCTCCTCGGTGACATTGCCGAACAGCGCCGTCTGGCCGGCGGCCGCATCCTGGTGGGCGCGCTGCGCCGCGGAGACGACCAGATCGAGTCCCTCGACCAGGCGCGCCCGGTCGGGCTCGATGCAATCGAAGGCACCGGCGGCGGCGAGGCTCTCGAGCGTGCGCTTGTTCAGCTGCTTCGGATCGATGCGATGGGCGAAATCGCCGAGCGAGCGGAAGGGCCTGCCGCGGCGCGTCGCGACCAGGTGCTCGACGGCGTGCCGACCCACCCCCTTGATCGCGGCGAGCGCGTAGAGAATGGCGTCCTCCTCCACCTCGAAATGCACGTCGCTGCCGTTGACGGACGGCGGCACCACCTTGATGCCCAGCCGGATCGCTTCGCGACGGAAGTCATTGAGCTTGTCGGTGTTCGACATGTCGAGCGTCAAGGAGGCGGCCATGAACTCGACCGGATGGTTCGCCTTCAGGAAGGCCGTCTGATAGGCAACCAGCGCGTAGGCTGCGGCATGCGACTTGTTGAAGCCGTAGTCGGCGAATTTCGCCAGAAGGTCGAAGATCGTGTCGGCCTGTTCCTTGGCGAGCCCCTGGCGCAGCGCGCCGTCGACGAAGCGCACGCGCTGGGAATCCATCTCCGCCTTGATCTTCTTGCCCATGGCGCGGCGCAGCAGGTCGGCTTCGCCGAGCGAATAGCCCGACAGGAGCTGCGCGATCTGCATCACCTGTTCCTGGTAGACGATGATGCCGTAGGTCTCCTTCAACACCGGTTCGAGCAGCGGATGGATGTAGTCCGGCGGTTCCAGGCCCTGCTTGCGGGCGCCATAGACCGGGATGTTGGCCATCGGGCCGGGGCGATAGAGCGCGACCAGCGCGATGATGTCCTCGAAGCGGTCCGGCTTGATGTCGGAGATGGCTTTTCGCATGCCGGCGCTTTCCAGCTGGAACACGCCGACCGTCTCGCCCTTGGCCAACAGCCGGTAGGTGGCTTCGTCATCGAGCGGCAGGGCGGAGAGGTCGATCTTCACTCCCTTGCGCGCGATCAGCTTAACCGCCGTGTCGAGCACGGTCAGCGTCTTCAGCCCAAGGAAGTCGAATTTGACCAGGCCGGCGCTCTCCACCCACTTCATGTTGAACTGGGTGACCGGCATGTCGGAGCGCGGATCGCGGTAGAGCGGCACTAGTCGGTCGAGCGGCCGGTCGCCGATGACAATGCCCGCGGCATGGGTCGAGGCGTGGCGGAACAGGCCCTCGAGCTTTTGCGCGATGGCGAGCAGTCGCTCGACGATCGGCTCCTTGTCGCGTGCCTCCTGCAATTTCGGCTCGCCCTCGATCGCCTGGGCCAGGGTGACCGGGTTGGCGGGATTCGACGGGACGAGCTTGGCCAGCCGGTCGACCTGGCCATAGGGCATCTGCAGGACACGGCCGACATCCCGGAGCACGGCGCGCGCCTGCAGCGTGCCGAAGGTGATGATCTGTGCCACCTGCCCGCGGCCGTATTTTTCCTGGACGTAGAGGATGACCTCTTCACGCCGGTCCTGGCAGAAGTCGATGTCGAAGTCCGGCATCGACACGCGCTCGGGATTGAGGAAGCGCTCGAACAGCAGGGCGAAGCGCAACGGGTCGAGATCGGTGATGGTGAGCGACCAGGCGACCAGCGAGCCGGCACCCGAACCGCGCCCCGGGCCGACGGGAATGCCGTGCCCCTTCGCCCATTTGATGAAGTCCGACACGATCAGGAAGTAGCCGGGGAACTTCATGCGCTCGATGATTGACAATTCGAACATCAGCCGGTCGTGGTAGTTCGCCACGGTCAACCCGGGCGCGACCCCATGGTGGGCGAGCCGGCGCTCAAGACCTTCCTCCGCATGGCGGCGCAGTTCTGCCGCCTCCGCCTTTTCGGCAATCTCCGGATCGGCACCAACGCCGGCGAAACGTGGCAACAGCGGCTTGCGCTTGAAGGCGCGCGCGCTGCAACGCCTCGCAATCTCGACCGAATTGGCCAGCGCCTCAGGCAAATCGGCAAACAGCGCCTGCATCTCGGCACGCGACTTGAAGTAATGCTCCGGTGTCAGACGCCGGCGGTTCTCCTCGGCGATGACCCGCCCCTCGGCGATGGCGATCAGCGCGTCATGCGCCTCGAAATCCTCGCGGCGCGGGAAGAACGGCTCGTTGGTGGCGACGATCGGCAGTTCGAGTTCGTAGGCAAGATCGAGCAGGCCTCCCTCGACCGCCTGCTCCTCGCCGAGCCCGTGCCGCTGCACCTCGACATACAGCCGGTCACCGAACGCGTCCTTCAGCCGCTCCAGCCGATGTCGCGCCTTATCCTCCTGACCGCCGGCCAGCATGCGGTCGATGGCCCCCGACGGTCCGCCGGAGAGCGCGATCACGCCATCGGCGAACGTCTCGAGGTCGGCGATGCCGACGTGCGCCTCCTCATGCCCGGCGGTCGACATGAACGAGTGCGATACCAACCGCACCAGATTGTCGTAGCCGGCCTGTGTCGCCGCCAGCAGCACGACACCTGACCGCTCGCGGTTCGTGGCACGGCCATCGTCGTCGATATCGCCGAACTCGACCGCGAGTTGGCAGCCGATGATCGGCTGCAATCCCTTGTCCGCCGCCTTCTCGGAAAATTCCAGCGCGCCGAACAGATTGCCGGTGTCGGCCAAGCCGAGCGCCGGCTGCTTGTCGGCCTTGGCCAATTCGAGCAGCTTGCCGATCGGCAGCGCGCCTTCGAGCAGCGAATAGGCGGAATGAACCCGCAAATGCACGTAGCCGACGTCGGCCATCGGTCTCGCTCCCCGTTCCTCGCGCCCGGCGCCTCATCGCCGCCGGTTCGGGCGGTCGGTTCGGGCCGCACCCAAACTCCCCGCCCGTTCCCCTCGCCGTCCGCAGCGATCGCCCGCCTGCCGCCGAACTCCGAACGAAGCCCAAGCGACCTTCGAGCAAGCCCGGGGGCGACTCGTCGGGCCGAGATCCATACGGATAGCCTCGCCCGCCGCAACGCGCCACCCATGCGGGACAGCGCCTTCGATCGCCGTCGGGACATATTCACTGTTTGTTCTAGAACAAAGGCATAAAATGCGCCAGCCCTTCGGCCCACATGACCAATCCGGCGGCAAAGGACAGCAGGGCGCCAAACGAGGCCAGATCCTGGATTACGCTATTCATGGCTCACCTCTTTGAGGCTGCGGCATCGCCCGCCGGGCCCGCCGAGATCAGGCGACCCTGCCGGCGAACTCCCGATATCCACAGGATGTTCTATTTTTGTTCTGGTGTCAAGCCGCCCTGTCCGAGTCTGTTGGACCGAGAGGACGAGGCGTTCCGGTCCTCGGGGCACCGGAATGCCGAGGATCAGCGCAGCGGGGATCCGGGCAGCGGGATGAGGTGGATCCGGCGGCGAAACGTCGCGCCGCCCGAGCGAAGCGGCTCGCGCTCTGCCGGCGCATGCGTTCGCCGGCCTGGCCCCGCCGGCGGCCGGGCATGGGCGCGCCGGCAGCCGAGAGCCGTTCCGACGGCAAGTCCCACAGGCCGGCAAATTCCGATCATGATACGAAATCCCGCTTGCCGGATTCGGGGAAGCCGCCTATAAGCCCGCCTCGCACGCGCCCTTCGTCTATCGGTTAGGACGACAGCCTTTCACGTTGTAAAGACGGGTTCGACTCCCGTAGGGCGCGCCATTTCGGTACACAGCTGCGAACACCTCCACTGGCGACGGTGCGGCCAGCAAGCGCTTGTTCCAGCGTAGTTTTATCCCCCACAATGCGGATAGCGTTGTCGTCGACCTCAACCCGGTCGATGACCGATTGGATATAGGCTTTGCGGAATGGGATCTCGCCCGACGTGATGTTCTCCCGCATCCTTCGGCCGAAGCGTTCAGATCTCGACTGAACGCGTTGGTCACTCGAATTCGTCCACGAGCGGATGGCGTACAGGCAGCGGTTCCGCGTGCTCGACGTCATCGACGGCGTGACGAAGCGGTGCCTCGCGGCCCCCCCTCCGACCCGTCGATCCACAGCAACGGATCCGAACGTCAACTGCGGCTGCCGCGCTCCCGACCGCTCGCAGACCGAACGATCCCGGCACCCAGGTTGACCCGGCGAGCATTGTTGGAGACACTTACCCCACCCGGCATTCGAGGCAATGGCGAGCAAAGGGGTGGTCTGATCGTTTCCCGCACTGACCTGAGCGCCCGGATCGGACAGACGCCGGATGGACTGGCGTGGCGTCCGTCGAGCCGCGGGCAAACTGCAGCTGGAGCAGCCACGCTCGGGCAGCGCATCCGTGCAGCCGCAATTCTCGCGGCCGGCATTGTGGCATGTGCGGCGACCGCGCTGACGCCCGGAGCGGCCAAGGCCTTCGATCTGTTCGGGATCCATCTGTTCGGCGACAAGACCGACGAGCCCGATTCTCCCGATGCGCAGCCCTATACCATTGAGCTCGAGGTTCACTCGGACGAGTCCGCCGTCGTCGAGGGCGTGCGCAGTGCCTCCCGGCTGTGGTCCGACCGCGACGGCAAGCCGCCGCCGAGCACGCCAGCGTTTCTCGCCAAGGCAACCGGGGAGTATGCCGCGATCGTCGGCGCCCTGAGGCAGTTCGGGCACTACGGCGGCAGCATCACCATCGCGGTGAACGGCAAGCCGCTTGAAAGCTACCAGCCCGATGCCCGGCTTCCGCACCCGGTCAAGGTGCGCATCGTCGTCGATGCCGGCCCGGCGTTCGTCTTCGGCCGGATCCGCATCGACGGCAGGCCGCCGCCGCTCGCCGATCTCCGGGCCCGCACCGAGACGGGATCGCCGGAAGAGGCAGGGCTGCGAGCCGGTGCGCTCGCCCGCTCGGACATCATCCTGAAGGCGGAGGAAACCCTGCTGGCAGGCTGGCGCCGTCAGGGTCATCCGAAACCGACGGCAAGGCAGCGCCTCATCGTCGCCGACCACGGCACCCATATGCTCGACGTCACGATCGGCGCCGATCCGGGCCCGCAGGCGGTGTTCGGCGAGGTCCATGTCAACGGCACAACGAAGATGGATCGCGAGTATGTCGCGCGCCAGACCGGCATCGTGGCCGGAACGCCGTGGGATCAGGACAAGGTGGAGGAGGCGAAACAGCGCCTGCGCGAGCTCCAGGTGTTTTCCAGCGTGGTGATGAAGGCGGATGCCGCGCCGAAGCCCGACGGCGCGCTCGACCTGACGACGACCGTGGCGGAGCGCCCGCTGCACGTCTACGGCGCCGATGCGTCGTTTTCCACGCTCGACGGCCTCGGGCTCGGCGGCTTCTGGCAGCATCGCAACCTGTTCGGACATGCCGAACAGGTTCGTCTCGAGGCGCAGGTCGACGGCATCGAATCCAAGTCGCTGCAGGACTATTCCTACTTCACCGGCGCCACGCTGCTGATGCCCGGCTACTTCGGCCCCGACACTGACCTGATCGCCAAGATCATCGGCCAAAGGCAGGTGCTCGATCCCTATTCGGAGAACACGATCAGGGCTCAGAGCGGTGTGGTCGAGCATTTCTCCCGCACCCTGACCGGAACCCTCCTCTTCAACGGCGAGATCGATCATGCCAGCGACGGCTTCGGCAACCGCGACCTGATGCTCGTCAGCCTGCCGGCCTCGCTCGCCTACGACGGCAGCGACAACAAGCTGGAACCGACGGCCGGGTGGCGGGCGACGCTGTCGCTCGAACCGGTGTACGAAGCGCAGTTCGGCACCGGCAACCTGATCAGCAAGGGAATGATCTCCGACTATGTGGCGCTCGACGCGGGGCGCCGCACCGTGCTCGCCGGTCGGCTGGCGCTCGGCTCGATCGTCGGTGCGCCGGCCGACGAACTGCCACCGGACCGGCTGTTCTTCGCCGGCGGTGGCCAGTCGGTGCGCGGCTTCGCCTATCGCAGCCTCGGCCCGGTGCTTGCCGACGGGGCGGTCGTCGGCGGTCGCTCGCTGTTCGAATCCTCGCTGGAACTGCGCATGAAGCTGACGGACAGCATCGGCGTGGTGCCTTTCGTCGACGCCGGATCCGCCTATCGGGGCAGCCTGCCGGATTTCTCCGGTCGGCTGAACGTCGGGGCGGGGCTGGGCCTGCGCTACTACACCGGGCTCGGCGCCATTCGTCTCGACGTGGCCCTGCCGGTCAACCCTCGCCCCGGAGATGCCCGGTTCGGCCTCTATCTCGGTCTCGGGGAGAGCTTCTGATGGCTGCGTTCCACCTCCGGTCGCCGGCCCTCGCCGCCCGGCCCGAACACCGCCGCAATCGGGCGTGGATCGCGCTGATTGTGCTTGGCCTCGCCGTTGTGGCCGCGACCATCGCCGGCCTTCTCCCCGGGGTCATGGCGCGGGCCGACGATGCCTCGGACAAATCCTGGCTGGTCTCCTGGGTCGAGGAGACGATCTCGACGCCGGACCGCAAGATCACGCTCGGCCGGATCGACGGCGCCCTGTCGTCAGACGTGCACATCGATCGCATCACCGTCGCCGACCGACAGGGCGTCTGGCTGACGATCGATGGCGCCCATCTGATCTGGAGCCGCACCGCCCTGTTCAAGGGGACCCTCGCCATTGACCGGCTGGAAGCGACCGCCATCACCGTCGCGCGGCTTCCTGCCGGTTCGGCGCAGCCCAGCCCCACCGCCTCGCAGCCATTGGCGGTGCCGAAATTGCCGGTGGCGATTGTGCTGAAGGCCCTCGACGTGCCGAGCATCCGTCTCGCAGCGGCTGTCGCCGGCTCCGATATGGCCTTCGCGGTTTCGGCGAGCGGGACCTTTGACGGCGATGGACTGAAGGCCCATGTCGATGCCCGCCGGACCGATGCGGCCGCGAGCCGGTTCCGCTTCGACGTCGACTATGCGGCGCCGAAAGCGACGCTGGGGCTCGATCTCGACTATCAGGAGCCGAGCGGCGGGCTGATCGCGCATGCGCTCGGACTTCCCGGCGCGCCGGCGCTGAGGGTCACGCTCAAGGGCTCCGGCCCGCTGGCCAATTACGCCGCCGATCTCGCCCTTCAGGCGGACGGTCGGCCGTTGCTGTCGGGGCGTACCACCATCGCGCGCCAGGCCGATGGGTTCGCCATCGCCTCTGCCCTCGACGGGTCGCTCGAAAGCCTCGCCTCCGGCGCAGGGCTCGACTATTTCACAGGCCGGTCCACGCTGTCGCTCGCCATGCGCCGCATGGCCGACGGCGCCCTCGAACTCGACCGACTGAAGCTCGCCAGCGGCGTCGTCTCACTCGACGCCCAGGGCCATCTCAGCCCCGACGGTTTCCCGACCCGGCTGGTGATCGACGGCGCGCTCGCTGCCAACGGCCGCCGCGTGCATCTGCCCGGCAGCCCGGCGACGATCGGCAATGCCCGGTTCTCCCTGCGCTTCGGCGATGGCGCCTGGACCAGCGAGATGACGGTCGCCGATCTGGCCGATGCGGCCGTGACGGCGCGTGCGCTGTCGCTGCGCGCGGCCGGCGGGGCGAGCGATCTGGCCGATGCGGCAAAGCGCGCGATGACCTTCGCCATCGACGGCAGCGCGGATGGGATGTCGGCCGGCGATCCCGGCCTTGCCGATGCGATCGCCGGGGGCACGCTGTTCCACCTTGCCGGGTCCTGGCGGGCGGCGGCGGCGGTCGACATTGAGGAGGCGCGCGCCAGCCTCGGCCCCGATCGGATCGAGGCATCTGGCAGCATCGACGGTGCCACTGTTTCGGGCCGCGCCCGGCTGGTGGCGAGCGACCTGCACCGCTACGCCAGGCTCGTGGGAACGCCGCTTTCCGGCGGCGCGGACTTGACCGCAACGGGCCATCTCGCCACGCTCACCGGAGCTTTCGAGGTCGCTATCGCCGGAGGCACGACGAGCCTCCAGGCCGGCACCGGCGCAGTCGCCGCCTTGCTGCGCGGCGAGACGCATCTTGCTGGCACGCTTGCCCGCGACACCACCGGCACCCGCCTCAGCGGCCTCAAGCTGCAGAACGACCGGATCGCGCTTGCCGGCGATGGCGAGGCGACGGCCAAGACGATCGACCTGACCGCCTCGGCGCGGCTGACCGACGTCAAGGTGCTGACCGATCGGGCGAGCGGCCCCGTCGCCGCCAGGTTGCGGCTGTTGGGCCCCATCGACGCAGCGGCGGTCACGGCGGATGTGGCGGGGAGCCGGCTGCAACTGGGGTCGCACGTGCTGGAGACCGCGCGCCTGAGCCTTGCCGGGGTGGGCGGTACCACGCATTTCACCGGCGACCTCACGCTTGCCGGAGCTCTCGACGCAGCGCCGCTCGACGGCCATGCCAAGCTCGCCATCGGGGAAGACGGCAGCAAGTCGCTCACCGGCCTCAAGCTGACATTGCGGCGCTCGGACATACGCGGCGATCTGACCATCGCGGCGGACGGGCCGATGGAGGGCTCGCTGACCGCCCATATTCCGGATCTCGCCGAGGTCGCGCCACTGCTGCTCATCGATGCCCGCGGCGCGGTTGACGCTGAGGCGCAGGTCTCGCGGGCGGGACCGCGCCAGGATGCCCGGCTCGGCCTGCATATCTCCAACCTCGCCGTGGAAGGCCAGACGATCGGCACGGCAGACGCGCAGGTGAGCGTCGGCGACCTCACCGGCACGCCTGCGGCGACCGGCACGGCGACGATCCGCTCCGCCCGGCTCGGCCGTGTGGACATCGCCGAGGCCGGCCTCACCTTCGCGCCAGTTCCGGCCGGCGGCACGCTCTTCACCGCCGACGCCCGGCTTGGCACCGGACCGGTTCATCTGGCCGCCACGCTGACGCCGGACGCAACGGGTTTCGACCTGACGCTCGCCGAGGCGCGCGCCACGATCAAAGGCAGGGCCTTCAGCCTGCAGCGCCCGGCCCTCATTCAGAAGCGTGGCGACAGCCTGAAGCTCGCCACGGCGACACTGCAACTGCCGCAGTCGGGGACGGTGGTCGTCTCCGGTGAATTCGGCAGCACGCTGGCGGCCGACATCGCCCTCAAACAGGTGCCGCTGGCGCTGGCCGACCTCGCCAGCGCCGATCTGGGGGCGGCAGGCACCCTCACCGGAACCATCCATCTTGCCGGTGCGCGCGCCGACCCGCAGCTTCGGTTCCTGCTGAACGGCGAAAAGCTGACGGTGGCGCAGGCGCGCAGCGCTGGTCTGTCGCCGTTCGCAGTGCGGGCCGAAGGCTCGGGGGATCTTGGCAGGTTGACGCTTTCCGCCCGCATCAGTGACGGCAAGACAACCAATCTCGCCACAACTGGCTCGCTGTCGCTCGACGGCTCGGAGCTGGCGCTCGTCCTCAAGGGCACCTCGACCCTGGCGCTGGTCAATCCGTTGCTGCGGGAGCGCGGAACCAAAGCGGATGGCCGGATCGAGGCAGACCTGACCATTTCGGGGCGCGCCTCGGCACCGTCGGCGCGCGGGCGCATCACACTCACCTCGGGCAGCCTCGCCGATCCGCAGAGCGGCATGCGCCTTTCCGCCCTGTCGGCGCGGATCGGCCTCGACGGCGACCGCATCAGCATCGAGCAGGCGAGCGCCAAGACGGGGACGACGGGGACGATCGCCGCCTCCGGCAACGTGCGGATGACCGAGGGCATTCCAGCCGATGTGACCATCCGGCTGACGGGCGCGCAGATTTCCGCGGCCCCCATCGCCCAGGCGACGATCGACGGCGCGATCTCGGTCAAAGGACCTCTGATGCGCCGGCCGACCGTCTCGGGCACGCTGACGATCCAGCGGGCCGAGATCAGCATCCCCGAGCGGTTCGCCGCCAATGTGGCCGCGCTGAACGTCAGGTCGGTCAAAGCACCGGCGGCGGTCAAGCGCACGGAGGCGCTGGCCTTCCGCCGGGCAAAGGAGCGCAAGTCGCGCTCGACATCGGCGGATGTGGCCCTCAACGTCACCATCTCGGTCCCTGCCCGCCTGTTCGTGCGCGGGCGCGGCGTCGATGCCGAACTGGGAGGCACGCTGCACCTCGCCGGCACGCTTGCGGCACCGCAGCCGACCGGCGCGCTCGACCTGCGCCGTGGGTCGCTCGACGTTGCCGGCAAGCACGTCAAGTTCGACAGCGGCAGCGTCACGCTGCTCGGCGACCTCAATCCGATGCTCGATTTCAAGATGTCGTCGACCAGCAACTCCACCACGGTCACCATCGCCATTTCCGGCAACGCATCGGATCCGACCCTCGTCCTGTCGTCGACGCCGGAACTGCCGCAGGACGAAATCCTGTCGCAGTTCCTGTTCGGCCATAACGTCTCGGAACTGTCGTCGACGCAACTCCTGCAGCTGGCGTCGGCAGCGGCACAACTGGCCGGCGGTTCCAGCGGACCGGGGCTGCTGTCCTCCATCCGCGCTTCGACCGGTCTCGACAGCTTCGGCACCACGACGGACCGCAACGGCAACGTCGCCCTGCAGGCCGGCCGCTACATCGGCGAGCACATCTATCTCGGGGTCGTCACCGGCCGCAAAGGTTCGACTGACGCCACCGTCAATATCGATATTGGCAAGAACCTGAAAGTGCAGGTCGAGGCTGGCCAGGAGGAAAACAAGGCGAGCCTGCTGTTTCAGAAGGAATATTGAGTTACCGGTGTCAAGCGAACGCGCCTTTGTTAGCCAGCCAATGGCAGCCCGTCCTTCGGCTTAACACCTGCCTTGCACTTGCAGCGGCTGCAACCATGCGGTGCAGGATCCAGCGGCCGGCCAACCCGGCAATCTCGATCGGTCGGCGCAGATTCGCGATGGGGGCGACTGGTCGGTCCGACATCGGCGCCACGTCGCGCCAACGGCCGACGGCGGACAACCTATGGCCGTTGCCCGTACCGCGCCTTTGGCCGCCCACCCGGTCGAACGGCCCCCGGCAGATTGCACGCAATCATGGTTAAGTCGGCGTTTCGTCGCCATTTTTGTCGATTCGTCAGTTTGCGATTGCCTTCCGCGTTAATGCTTACTTAACCCTTGAGCGGGTGGCGCGTTGCGAGCGGCACCTGCCGGGGGGCGCGTGACCGTTTGGTCTGTCTGGTCGGCTCGGAGTTTTCGACGCAGCGACCGCTCCGGCGCCTCGGCGCCAGCGGCGAGGTTGCCTCGAAGTGGAGCGAACTTATGGCAGTTTGGCGCGTGTTGAGTTCTGCAGCTTCCCGACATGCCCGGAGGGCCATCGGCGCTATCCGGTTGCTGCTGACGCCCGATCACGGACGAGCCGCGACGAACGCGCCGGCCAGGTCTCACGCAGCGGTGCTGTCGACGCTGAGCAAGCAGGATGATCGAGGTCCGGCGGTCGTGCGCACCGCGGCCCGGCACCGGTCGGGCTCCCCCTTCCGCAGCGGGTTGTTGCGGCGCTTCGCCACCGCGTTGGTGTTGACGACGTCGATGCCCGTGCAGGTCCTGGCCGGGCCGGTATTGCCTACCGGCGGCACGGTGACCGTCGGCACCGCCAACATCCAGACCGGCGCCCATTCGGTGACGGTCAATCAGATATCCAGCGCCGCCATCATCGATTGGTCGAGCTTCTCCATCGGCGCCGGCAATCAGGTCAGCTTCAACAACGGCACCGGCGCGACGCTGTCGCGCGTCACCGGCAATATCACCAGCGAAATCGCCGGATCGCTCAATGCCACCGGCAGCCTGTATCTGGTCAACCCGGCCGGCGTCGTGGTGACGTCCTCCGGCCAGGTGATGACCGGCGGAACGTTCGTCGCCTCCACCCAGAACGTCACGGACGCGCAATTCCTGGGGCGCGGAGCGCTGGAATTCTCCGGCACCTCGACCGCCGCCATCGTCAACAACGGCCTGATCTCGTCGTCGACCGGCGACGTGGCGCTGATCGCCCGCAAGGTCGAAAATGCCGGCACCATCACCGCGCCGAACGGCACCATCGGGCTCGTTTCCGGCTACGACGTGCTGATGAGCGAGGCTGCCGGCCCCGACGGCAAGTTCCAGGTCAAGGTCGGCGGCTCCGACACCGGGGTGATCAATTCCGGCACGCTCAAGGCCGCCGAAATCGAGATGCGCGCCAACGGCGGCAACGTGCTGGCGCTCGCCGGCAACACCAAATCGGTGATCAAGGCGACCGGCGTCACCACCAAGGATGGACGCATCTTCCTGACTGCCGGCGACACCGGCACGGTCACGGTCGCCAAGTCCGCCAGGATCGTAGCGCGCAGGCACACGACAGCCGTCACCAAGATCGCCAAGACCAAGCCCAACCTCGACGGCGGCACCATCACGGTCAGGGCCGGCACGATCAACGTCGCCGGCACGCTCGATGCCTCGGCCAAGGGCACCAAGACCACCGGCGGCACCATCTCCGTCATCGCCGTCAACGATCTGACCGCCACCGGCACGCTGCTCGCCAACGGCGGCATCGAGGCCGCCGGCGGCTTCGTCGAGACCTCGGGGCACACCGTCGACTTTACCGGCCTTGCGGTCGACACCGCGTCGACGAACGGCACCACCGGCCAGTGGCTGGTCGATCCGCAGGATCTGACCGTCGACAGTGCCTCGGCGGCGACCATCGCCACGAACCTCGCCACCTCGAACGTCACGCTGACGACGACGGCGACGACGGCGACCGGCACGGGCGTCGTCACCTCCGGCAACGGCGACATTACCATTGCTTCGGCGATTACTTGGTCATCGGCCAACACGCTGACGCTCAACGCCTACAATAACATCGCCATCAATGCCGCGATCTCCGCACCCTCCGGCGGCCTGACGCTGACTGCGACGAATGCCATTTCCGCCACCGCCGGCATCGCCGTCGGCTCCTATACCCAGACCGCCGGCAACTTCAGCCAGATTTCGTCGAGCCCGCCGACCTTCTCGGCCACCAATTTCACCGTCTCCGGCGGCACGTTCCTGCGCGCGGTCGGCGGCGACGGCACCAGCGGCAATCCCTACCAGATTGCCGACGTCTACGGGCTGCAGGGCATCGGCACGTCGTCGACGCTGCTCGCGGCCAATTACGTGCTCGCCAACGCGATTGATGCCTCGGGCACCGCCACCTGGAACGGCGGCGCCGGCTTCGTGCCGATCGGCAGCACCCTATCGAGTTCCTATCAGGGCAAATTCGATGGCGCGGGCTATACGATCACCGGCCTGACTATCAATCGACCCTCGAGCAACGACGTCGGCCTGTTCAGCATACTCGGCAACTCGGGCACGATCACCAACCTCGGCCTCGTCGGCGGCAGCATCATTGGCCAGCTCTATGTGGGCGAATTGGTCGGCGCCAGCTCTGGAACGTTGAGCAGCGTCTATTCTACCGGCACCGTATCGGGAAGTGCGCAAGTCGGCGGCCTCGTCGGCAACGCTTCTGCCGGCAGTATCGTCCATGCCTACACGACCGGCACTGTGACCGGAGTGACCTATGTCGGCGGATTGACCGGCGTCGTCAGCGGTAGCAACAGCGTAGTGTCATCCTACGCCACCGGCGTTGTATTGGGCATGTCCTATGTCGGCGGCCTGACCGGCATCAACTACGGCTCGATCAGCACGAGCTACGCTTCCGGCAACGTGGTAGCCGCAAGCGGCCACCAGCTCACCGATGCCGGTGGTCTGGTTGGCCAGAACAACCAGAGCATCATCAACTCCTACGCCCTCGGCAATGTGGTCGGTCCTGTGCTGAAGTCCGCGGGCGGCCTGGTGGGCGACAACACCGGCACCATCCGCTACGCCTATTCCACCGGCACGGTTGCCACCGGGACCAATGTCGGCGGACTTGTTGGCTCCAATTCCAGCAGCGGCGTGATCGCGTCAGCCTATTGGGACACGACGACCTCCGGCCTGTCGACCGGCATCGGTATCGACGCGACGGGCAGCGCGACCGCCACCGGCCTCACCACGTCCCAGGCGCTGACGCAGGCGAGCTACTCCGGCCTCGACTTCACCAGCACCTGGTTCATGGTCAGCGGTTCGACCCGCCCGATGCTGCGATCGGAATATTCGACCACCATCACCAACGCGCATCAGCTGCAGTTGATGGCGATGAACCTGTCGGCGAGCTACACGCTCGCCAATACCATCGACGCGACCAAGACCGCGACGACGTCGGATATCTGGGGAACCGCCGGCTTCGCACCGGTCGGCGTCATCGGCAATGCCTTCTCCGGCAGCCTCAACGGCAACGGCAACGTCATCAACGGCTTGACCATCGCGGCGCCGACGAGCACCACCTACGTCGGCCTGTTCGGCGACACCTTGAATGCAACGATCAGCAACGTCGGACTTGTCGGCGGTTCGATCACCGGCGGCTACTACGACGGCGCACTGGTCGGCCGGCTCTACGCCACCACGACCGCCTCGGTGACCAATGCCTACGCCAACGCGACGGTCACCGGCGCCTATGCGGCCGGCGGCCTCATCGGCGTGGTGCAGGGAGCCGGCGCAACCTCGATCGCCATCAACCAGTCCTACGCCTACGGCAACGTCACCGTGACCGGGGCCTATGGCGCCGGTGGCGGGCTGATCGGCACGACCAGCGCCGATGTGACCAACGCCATCCAGATCACGCAGGACTATGCGCTCGGCATGGTCACCGGCCTCGCCAACACCAGCGCCGGCGGGCTGATCGGCACGGCCTTCGGCAACTCGGTGATCAAGGAGACCTATGCGGCAGCCTATGTCACCGGCGCGGGAACGCTCGGCGGCCTGATCGGCACCAATGCCGCCGGGACGGTATCGTCGTCCTATTGGGATAAGTCGGTGTCCGGGCAGTTTCTCGGCACCAGAGCCGGCGATTCAACCGGCATGACCGGGCTGACCACGGCGCAGCTGCAGGGCACGTTGCCCACGAGCTTCGACACGTCCATCTGGAGCACCGGCACCGGGCTCTACCCCTACTTCAAGTCGCAGTACACCACGGCGCCCATCGCCATTTCCGGCACCGCCTATTCCGACTTCGGCACGACGGCGCTCGCCGGCGCCGGCATCACCGCGCTTGCCGGCGGCACGACGCTCGGCACCGCCACGACCGGCGCCAACGGCTATTACTACATGCTCGAGGCGTCGGGCGCGCTCACCGGCGCGACCGGCGTCCTGGCCTATGTGTCCTCCTCGGGCAATACCGGCGCTGCCTTCACCGACAGCGTCGCGGGCAACGTCGCCGGCCTCAACATCAACGGCGCCTATCTCACGGCGACGACGTCGGCGACCAGCTATTCCGGCCTCCTCGCCAAGATCGCCACCACGCTCGGCAGCAACGCAACGGCGACCACCGCCGTCAACGCGCTCGGCAATCTCGATATCGTCGCCACCGGTTCGAGCTTCGCCATCGATTCCGCAATCTCCAAGGGCACGCTCGTCCTATCGTCCTCGGGCACGGTCACCCAGTCGGCCGCGATCACCGCCACCAATCTGGACGTCCTGGGCACCGGCACCTACACGCTGACCAACTCCGGCAACTCGGTCGGCACGCTCGCCGCCAATACCGGCAGCCTCAACCTGACCGACACCGCCGCGCTCACCATCGGCACGGTGAACGGCGTCGCCGGCATCACCACCACCGGCGCCTTCACGCTGACCGGCACCGGCACGATCAGCGATCCGACGGCGGCCGTGAGCGTCGGCTCGTTCCTGCTCGCCGGCGGCAACTGGGTGCAGAATTTCGCCACGCTGGCGACGTTCTCGGCCACAAGCTTCTCCGTCAGCGGCGGCTCGTTCCTGCGCGTCCTCGGTGGCGACGGCACCAGTGGCACGCCCTACCAGATTGCCGACGTCTACGGCCTGCAGGGCGTCGGAACGTCGTCGACCTATCTCGCCGCCAACTGGGCGCTCGCCAACAACATCGACGCTTCGGGCACCGCGACCTGGAACACCGGCACGGGCTTCGCCCCGATCGCCGGCTTCGGCGGCAATTTCGATGGCCAGAACCATACGATTGCCGGCCTGACCATCTACCGGACCCACACCTCCAACCTCGGTCTGTTCGGTTCCGTCGCCACCGGCGGCACGATCGGCAACGTCGGATTGGTCGGCGGCAGCATCACCGGATATCAGGAAGTCGGCGCACTGGTCGGCAACCTCAGTGGCACCATCAGCAACAGCTATTCGACGGCAGCGGTCTATGGCCAGACGACTGTCGGCGGGCTGGTCGGGCAAAGCTACCTGGGTACGATCACCTCGAGCTACGCCACCGGCGCGGTTGGCGCCAACCCGATCTATGGCAGCGGCCAGTCGTTTGGCGGGCTCGTCGGCGTCAACGCCGGCACCATCGCCAATACCTACGCGACGGGCACGATGACGGTGTCCTATGGCGCTTACGTCGGTGGATTGGTCGGCAACAACACGAGTACCGTGTCCAATTCCTACGCGACCGGCGCGGTGACGGATCCGCATGGAACCTACGTCGCCGGCCTGATCGGTCGCAATTCGGGGACCGTGTCCAACGTCTATTCCACCGGTGCCACAACGGCGCCGAGCGGAACCTATGTCGGCGGCCTGGTCGGTCTGGACTCCGGAACCGTATCGAACGCGTTCTGGAACAAGACGACATCCGGCCTGACCAACGCCGCCGGCTACAACTCAGGCTCGACCGAGAGCATCACCGGCCTCGACACCGCCGGCATGACGACGCTGTCGACCTTCACCAATGCCGGCTGGAGCATCGACGACCAGGGCGGCACATCGTCGGTCTGGCGCATCTACGGCGGCAACACCATGCCGCTGCTGCGCTCGTTCCTGACGCCGATCTCCGTCACCGCGACCAACGTCGCCAAGGCCTACGACGGCACCCCCTATGCGGGGACCTACACGGCCAGCTACTCGATCCCGAGCGCCACCCTCCTCGGCGGGCTCGGCTCCAACCTGGCGTCGACCGACAACGCCGGCACCTACGCCATCGGCGGGCTGTACTCCAGCCAGACCGGCTACGACATCTCGATGGCGGGCACGCTGACCATCAATCAGGCATCGCTGACGCTGACC
>JARLIU010000063.1 GCA_031291595.1 Ancalomicrobiaceae bacterium
CGATGCGCTGCCGAAAATCCGGGCGATGGTGAGCGGGCATTCACATAGATGCCTGACGATGGCCTATTCGCATGCAAATATAACAATTTGTCTGGACTAGACTGCGGAAATTGCTGAAGCGGCTAATCGATCCGGCGCCGTTACCGAGCGGTGCAGCCGATCTCGAACCTCGCCCGACGGCGCCTTGCGCCGTCCATGACCAGGCGTTCGGCCACCGTTGGCGTGCCGCCCGTTCGGTCAGGGCCGGTCGATCCGGGCTCGCCGCAGCCGGCAATGGCCGCATCTTGCCAAAGCTGTCCGTCGCCTGAAAACGCAAAGTCCGGCCGAGATGTTGACGTCGAACCTATCCGGTCTATCTCATCGGTTATCCGTCCACGAATGGCTTCTGCCGTGCCGGTGCGATGGCGCACCGTTCCCAGCCTCTCGGCGGGGCAATCGGCACCTGCGCCGGGCTGATCGCAATCGGCCCGGCGTTCTGGTGTGCCGTTTTGGCTTCGGACCCGGTTAGGCCGCCCGCCGCATATCGTCTTTGGCGATTTCGGCGAACCCCGTGCGCCATGTGGCATGGCGCGGTTGCCAGCCGAGTTCCTCCTTGGCCTTGACGTTCGAGCCCGCGCGCAGCTCCGTCATCATCACAACGAGATGTTCGCCGACCGCGAAGCGGGCAAGCCACGCCGGGATGCGATAGGGCGGCCGTGCTCCGGTCATCGAAGCCAATTCAGTGAGCCAGTCGAGCACCATCGCCGGTTCGTCATCGACGATATTGTAGATGCCGCGGCCACGTTCGACTGCGAGCGCGGTTGCTTCGGCGGCATCGTCGATATGCAGGAACGACCACCATCCGGTGCCGCCGCCGATCACCGGCATCTTGCGGCTGCGGACCTGGTCGATCAGCGCCGGATCGAAAATGCCGGTGCCGGGACCGTAAAAGGCGCCATAGCGCAGCACGACGCCTTCGGGCGCCTCCGACGTCGAGATGACGTGTTCGAGGTAGCGTAAGGCGTTGAGGGTGTTGCGCAATTCTTGCGGCGGATTCAAGTCGAGCGGGTCGTCCTCGGATTTCACATCGCCGCCGATGCGCGCGTAGGGCCAGCCGCAGTAGCTTTGTGCGACGATGCGCTTGACGCCGCAGTCGCGCGCGGCCGCAAGCAGATATTCAGTGCCTCTGGTGCGCAGCTGATTGCTGCTGGCAAAGGCCTGATCGAATTTGCGCAGATCCGATTGGCCGCTCAGATCGGTCAACTCGTGTACGATCACGTCCGGCTGTGCGGCTGTGACTGCAGAGTAGATGGCATCCTCTTCCAGAGCGTCGGCGACGACGGGTTCGGCGCCGAGTTCCCTGAGGATGTCCGCCTTGGCAGGCGTGCGCGTCAATCCGACGACGCTATGCCCGCTACCGACCAGTCGGGCGACCAGTCGTCGTCCAACGGCGCCTGTGGCGCCAGCAACGAAGATGTGCATGGTGTCACCTCACAGTTGATACCTACTGACAAGTAGCTAACGTCGGAATTTCGGGCGTCAAGAATTCGGAATTCGCTCTCCGCTCAGGTGTCGGCAGGCGAAATTTGGACGGCCGCCATGCCGGCGTCTGCCTGCAACCGCTACGGCGGTGCCGTGGCGGACGGCATCGCAGCCGGCGCGCAGTCTGCCAAGTCTGTGCTCTGCGACAATATTCCGGCGAACCGGGCATGCTTTCCGACGGTGCCCGTGCCGCACCGTGCTGGGCTGATGGCTGAACGCTGATCAACCGCTGAACGGCGCCACGGAGCGCAGCGCAAGCTCGGCGCTTTGGTCGATGCCTTCGCACAAATCTTCGTGTGGACGCCCGAAGCCAGCCGCGCATTGCCGGTGGTTCCCGCCGTCAGGCATCACCCAATCGGTGTCAGGCGGTCGCTCGCAGCCGGGCGCGACTGAACGGCAGATCGTACCGCCGGACGCCCAGGGCATCGCGCAGGCCGTTGCCGATTGCCGCCGCGGTCGGTCCCTGCGCCGCTTCCCCGGTCCCCAGGAACGGCTCGCCGGGTCGCTCGACGATATGCACCATGAACGCGATCGGCATCACTGCGATAGAGCGGGATTTGCGGCGAAAACCGCTTACACTTTTTGCCATCCCGCTCCGGGGGAGCGAATTCGACAAGTGAGTCCCAGCGCGGGGAGGGGGGAACTCACATGTCGAATTGAAAGCTCTGCTGGATTCAATAAGTTGCCAGTCGCCGCCTGGCTCCGTGATTTGCTCGAGCACGTACCTGCCGGAAGCGTCCCGCACCGGCTGCTGGCCAATGTTTGCCGGCGAGCTGCCGCCGGTGCCTTGGCGCGGTCAGGCGCCGGGATCACGGCCGGATGTTCAGTCTGAGGCTGAGGCCCGGGGCGTTGTCGGCAATCTCGATCGTCAGCTCATGCAGATCGGCGATGGCCGCCACCAGGCTGAGGCCGAGGCCGTTTCCTTCGCGCGTTCGCGCCGTATCGACGCGATAGAAGCGCTCGAACAGCCGCGACCGCGCTTCCGCCGGCACTCCGGGACCGGTATCCGCGACAATCAGCGCCCGCCCGCGCGCGTCCGCGACGCTGGCCACCACGATCGTCGTGCCGGCGGGCGTGTGGCGGATCGCATTCTCGACGAGATTGGCCACCATTTGCGTCAGCAACTCGGCATCGCCGGTCATCGGCAGCGGCTGGGCGACGTCCGTCTGCAACTGTTGGCCGGCATCCTCCGCCGACGGCTGGAAGGCTCCGGCCACGTCGTCGGCGATTGCTGCCAGGTCGAGCGGCTTGAAGCGCGCACGCCGCGCTCCGGTCTCGATCTGGGCGATGCGCAACAGCGCATTGAACGTGTCGATCAGCTGCAGCACATCGTCGCGCACCGCCTCGACGGCGGCATCGGCATCGCCGACGAACAGGCCGGCCGATCGCGCGGTCTCCAGCCGCCTGAGAATGCGCGCCAACGGCTTGCGCAGATCGTGCGCGATGTTGTGGCCGATGTGCCGATTCATCTCGACCAACGTCTCGATGCGATCGAGCATGCGGTTGAGGGTGCGGGCCAGCTGATCGAGCTCGCCGTCGGCCACCGGCTCCGGAATGCGCTGGCTCAAGTTTCCGGCCATGATGTCCTGTGCCACGCGGCTCATCGCATCGATGCGGCCGAGGAAGCCGGCGCTGACCAGCATGCCGCCGCCGAGCCCTAAGACCAGCGTCGCGCCGAGCGCCCAGGCGAAGGCGATCAGCACGGCACGGCGTGCCCCGTCCAGGCCATAGAGGTCCTGGCCAACCGTCAGGATGGCGCCATTGCCGAGGATCGTCACCAGGGCGCGCTCGCGTTCCGATCCCGCCTCATGCTCCGGCTCGGCAATATCGATCCATCCGTCGCGACGATCCGCCAGCGCCGGCCGCAGCGGCAGCGTGCCGGCCAAGGCTCGCCCGCCGGCATCTTCCAATCGATAGTCGAGCGAACCGGCGCCGCGGTCGCTGATGGCCTGCACCAGTGCTTGCATGCCGCGCATGTCATACAGGCCGACGAGGCGGTCCGTCTCGGCCCGCACCCGCTCGTCGAACTCGGCGCCGATCTGGCTTCCGATCAGCACGTAGATGACGCTGCCGAGGATGAGCACCGACAGGGTGAACACGCCGATGTAGGTTGCTACCAGCCGGAAACTGCCGGTGCGGACAAGGCGGACGAATTTCTGTCGCATCGGGGTCCCGCAGCTGATGAGGCATCGCCTCGAGCCTTGTCCGATCGGGCGTCGATGCTCAATCGGTTGGAACATGCTCGACAGTCAATAGCTGGAGCGCAGCCTCATCGCTCGGTCGGGAGCTGCCTCAGCGGACCATGCTGGCGCGGGAGGAACCTCACGGCTCGCGCAGCGCATAGCCGGCGCCGCGCAGCGTCTGGATCAGCGCCACCGGCCGACCGCGGTCGATCTTCGCCCTGAGGCGGCTGATGTGCGTCTCGACAATATTGGTTTTCGGGTCGAAATGGAAATTCCACACCTGTTCCAGCAGCATGGTGCGGGTGACGATGCGGCCCTGGCTGCGCATCAGGTATTCCAAGAGCTGGAATTCGCGCGGCAACAGTTCGATCGTCTCGCCGCCGCGGCGCACGGCTCGCCGGATCAGGTCCATCTCCAGATCCGCAACGACGAGAACTCCGCTCTCGCCGGCAAGCGGCGGGCGACGGGCGAGAGCCGCCAGCCGGGCCTGCAGTTCCTCGACGGCGAACGGCTTGACCAGATAGTCGTCGCCGCCGGCTTCCAGTCCTTCGACACGATCGTCGATGCCCGAGAGATGCGTCAGGAACAGCACCGGCGTCGCGATGCCGGCGGAGCGGATCGCCTTGACCAGGGTGATGCCGTCGAGATCCGGCAGCATGCGGTCGAGCACGATCACGTCGTAGCGACCCGCCGTCGCCAGATCGTAGCCGGCCGGCCCGCTCTCCGCCTGGTCAGCGACATGACCGGCGGCCGCGAGGTTGGCAACGACGAATGCGGCCGTCTCGGGGTCGTCTTCGACGATCAGGATCTTCACGGCGCCTCAGGGCGATTGCGGCGGTTTCGATGGTTTCGACCAGAACATCCGCGACAGGATAGCGCTGCCGAGCAAGTGGTGCATCGCGGCGATGCCGGCGTGACCGATCAGATACAGCCACATCAGGTTGGCCGTGATCTTGTGCAGCGTCAGGATCGGCCGGGCGAAGGAGCTGACATCGGCCAGGAAATACCACGCCGTACCACTGACGACCATAATCGAGATCACCAACAGCCCGAGCCCGTGGATGGCGCTGGCGAAAGCTTCATGGCTGTCGGACGGCGGTCGCCCGGCCATCATCTCGCGTGCGATGGCGGCGATATCGCCGCCGACGGCACGGCGACGGGAAGCCGAGAGCCACGGGACGAGCGCTGCGATGCGCGTCTCGCGGGCACTGCGGATGGCCGCCCAGGCCCAGAACAGGGCGACGACGACGAAACCGGCAAGGCCGATCCATTCGTGCAGCACATAGGGCCAGCCGGGATCGTCGCCTGGCAGCGGCCGCTCGACGATCAGGCTGCCGATGAGCTGATGCAGCACGATCAACAGCATGACGAGGTGCAACACGCGGGTGGCCTGCGAGCGGTTGCCGGCGGCGACGGTCGGCGGCGGGGCTTCGGCGGGCACGACAGCCGCGCTGGCGCCGTCGTCTTCGAAATTCCGGCGTCGATGGCCGGACCAATCAGTTTGCATAGACATCATGGCAGCTCTTGCAATTGTTGAAGATGGTGGAAAGGCGGCCCTTGACCTGGCTCGGCTGGGCGGTGACGGCGAGCGCGGCCGCGGAATCGGCCTCCAATTTGGCGAAGCGGGCCTTCAGGTCGGTCGCTTCGGCCGTCGACGCCTTGATCCGGGTTTCGAAGCCTTTCGAATCGTTGATGAATGTCTCGAGGATGCGGCGCAGCTCGGCTTCGTTGAAGGCGGTCCTGCCGCTCACCATGTCGGCGGCAGCTGCTCCATTGGCTTTCCACGTCTTCATCGTGGTCTTGAGGCTGGTGGCGGCATAGGCCGCTGTCGCGGCGCTGGCGGCGAGAACCAATGAAACAGTCAGCAGGCGAAGGCGCATGGGGTCTCCGGTTCGTTGACGCGGTGGCGGTCAACGAACCCCGCGCCGGCGGCGGCACCGTGGCGTCAGCTATACAAATCTGTAATCTTGCAGGAATCGGCATGCCGGGCATGCCGGGCATGCCGTCGGCGTCGCTGATCGCAGATCAAAGCCGCGACCGCCCTCGCCGTTCCCTGGCAGCGTCCGCCAATCAGCCGCCGCCGCGACATCATCCTTCCGGACGGTGGCGGCGCAGCAGCCAACCTCCCACCGATCCGCGCCGAAGCCGGTGCGCGGCTGCTGACGGTGATCGCCATGGCCAGACATGTGGCGAGCGGCCGTGCCAGCATAACCAGCCAATTCCTCTTTCTTTAGAAATTTATTAGTATATATTGTTCTACAGAAATGGAGGTCGCATGTCCCACATCGAACATGCCGGCGCATCCCATCCGGAACACGGCGCAGTTCTGACCAAGGCCGTCGTCCGCGCGGCCGAACGCCTCAAGGTCCCGTCCAAGGTGCTTGCTACAGCGCTCGGGCTGAGTGAGCCGACCGTGTCGCGCATGCGGCGCGGATCATTCGCGCTCGCCCCGACAAGCAAGCCATTCGAGTTGGGCGTCCTGTTGGTGCGACTGTTCCGTTCGCTGGACGCCATCGCCGGCGGCGACGACAGCGCGGCTGCGGCTTGGCTCGTCAACGCGAACACGGCGCTCGACGGACGCCCAATCGACAAAATTCAGAAAGTGGACGGCCTTGTCGATGTCATTGCCTATCTGGACGCCCGCCGCGCTCGCGTCTGAGTTCCGTTCATATGAAGGCCTATGCTGGCGCGTCGTCGAGGCTCAACATCAGGTCTCAACGCTGAAGCTGGTCGACACGCTCGATGAACAAGCGGTCCTGGAGGAGCTGATCGAGGCAACGAAACCGCCTGCGCCGCCGGAATGCCACGGGCTTCACTATCTCCTGTCGACGCCTTTTCGGTACGGCGCGGCTTATCCGCACGGATCACGCTTCCGTCAGTCCGGCCGGACGCTCGGCGTCTACTATGCCGCCGAAGCGCCGGAGACAGCCATCGCCGAAACCGCGTTCTATCGGCTTCTGTTCTTTGCGGAGTCTCCAGACACTCCGTGGCCCGACAATCCGGGCGAGTTCACGGCCCTTGCCGTTGCGGTTGCCAGCAGCAGGGCGCTGGATCTGACCATTCCCCTTCTCGACCGCGACGCCGCCGCGTGGACGGACCTGACCGACTACGGACCGTGCCAGGCGCTCGCCCAGACAACGCGCGATGCCGGTGGCGAGATCATTCGTTACCGCTCGGTCCGCGATCCGCAGGGAGGCACCAATCTCGCGGTCTTGACCTGCGCCGCCTTTGCCGAACAGCAGCCGGGAAAGTGGCAAAGCTGGCATGTGCGTCTGAGCGCGTCAGGCGTTCAGGCGCTCTGCGAAGCGCCTCGTGCGCGGTTGGAGTTTCCCCGCGGCGCATTCGCGGCCGATCCTCGGATTGCGGGGCTGAGGTGGGAGCGATAGGCGCGGCGGGCCGTGTCTGGCCTGGAAATTGCCGAACCGATGGGAGGCTCCACAGCCACGTGCTCCGGGACCGTCGGCGCATGTTCGACGATCTCGGGTTAGCTGAGGCCAGATTTGGTTCGAGCTACACAGACGCGACGAGGCGAACGCTCGTCTGCTTTGAGTTGCCCAAGGACCTCACGTTGACGCTGCTTACGGGGTCCGATCGCCGCCCGATGCGGGCGCCGCGCTTCGCGAAGCGCAGTTCCCGGAACGAGCTATACCGGACAGCCGATTGGGGCAGCAGGCCAAGCATCAAGACAAGGGCGGCGAGCCGCTGTCCGGTCGCAGTCATCATCGTCACCTCCCCCGTCCGGGTCGGGCCAACGCGATCGCGCCCCTTCAAGTCGCTTTCGCGACGGCTAAGCCGGCTGCGCGAACGTGCCCGGGCTATTCGGCGTCGCCCGCCAGTTCGGCGCGCGCGTTTCCGACGCCTCGGCCAGCGCCGTGCGAACGCCTGCAACGTCATGGTCCTTCAGGTATCCGGGTGAGCCGGGCTGCTGGCGCCAGGACTGCGCGATCGTGCCTGCGTCGACCGCGTCAAAGCCGATCTCATCGACAAGTTGCATGACGGTTGCCTTCGCCTGCGGATCGTCACCGGCGACCGCCAGCGCGACCCGGCCGGCCGCGCCGCGCGGCTTGCCCTTGTTCAGCAGGTTCTCGGCGACGATGGAGTTGAAGACCTTGATCACCGGGCGTCCGAGCTGCCGCTCGACCCAGGCGCTTTCGGTCAACCCGGCCTCGACTTCATGGATGAGGCCGTCGCGCTGCTGCGGATATACGAGCGCCGACGGAGAGGAAGGTTTGCCCGGAAAGCTCATGGTGACGGTGACCTACACGCTCGGCGAAGACGGGGCGTTCACGATCCACTATCAGGCGACGACGATAAGCGCGGTGGTCAATCTGACGAGCCATATGAACTTCAACCTAGCTGGAGCCCGGTCGCTGGGCGGCGTGCTTGCACGCGCTCGGTCTGACTGCCGGCAACTTCAATGGCACTGCCGATGTTCGCGGTGGCAGGGGGGCGCTAGCAGACGTGCAGATTTCGGCATCCTCGTCATCGAAAGCGGACCTTCTGCCCAGTGGAGGGATGGTCTGGCGCCAGCAGCCCTCCGAGACGCATCTGTTCGATGACCCAGCGTTTCGCCGAGGCGATCTCGGCCACGGGTTCGTCGCTGGTCTCGGTCCACATTTCCATGAGGAAGGGCCCGTGATAGCCGAGTTCGGCGAGCGTGGCAAAGCAGGCCGCGAAGTCGACGCAGCCGCTGCCGAATGGCACGTCGCGGAACCGGCCGGGGAAATCGGCCGTCACCTTGATCGTGTCCTTCAGGTGGATGGCGACGATCTTGTCGATCCCGGCGCGCAGTTCCGCCGCCACGTCGTTGCCCCAGGCACTGAGATTGCCGAGATCGGGATAGACGCAGAAGAACGGTGAGCGGATCAGGGCGTCGTAATGACGCCAAGCCGTGATCGAGTTGATGAAGGCGGTGTCCATGATCTCGACGGCGATCATCACCTGCGCTTTCGACGCCGCCTCGACCGCGCGCGACAATCCTTCGAGGAAGCGGGCTTTCGTGCTGTCGTCGGTCGGTTCGTAATAGACGTCGTAGCCGGCGAGTTGGATGGTGCGGATGCCGGTGTCGACGGCGAGGTCGATCGCACGGCGCATGATGTCGTCGGCACGGTTGCGCCGATCCGCATCGTGGCTGCCGAACGGGAAGCGGCGATGCGCCGACAGGCACATCGACGGAATGGTGATGCCGGTGTCGGCAATCGCCGAGCGCAGCGCAGCTCGTTCGGCGGCACTCCACGACAGGCGCGACAGACGTTCGTCGGTTTCGTCGAGCGACATCTCGACGAAGTCGAAGCCCAGCGCCGCGGCGAGCGCCAATCGTGCTACCCATCCCAACCCGGCGGGAAGCGCTTTTTCATAGAGTCCCAAGGGATTGGGCAGAGCTAGGCGGGTCATGCTGCTTCCTCCGACCTCGAGTCTCGGCCGGCAACGGGCATGGCATCGAGGGTCGCCGCCAAGCTCCGGAACGTCGCGTACTTTTCCCGGTAGCGCGGGGCAATCGTCGGATCGGGTTCGATCAGGCTGCCGACCGGGCACATCGTCGCCATCGCGTCGGCGAAGGAGGCGTGGGCACCCGACCCGACGGCTGCGGCGATCGCCGCGCCAAGGCACCCCGACTGCTCGACGTGCATGACCTCGACCGGCAGTTCGCTCACGTCGGCGACCATCTGCATCCACACTGGCGAATGGGTCGGTCCTCCGGTCAGCCGCAACGTCTTGCCGTGGCGACCGGCGAGCGCCAGGATTCGCTCCAGATGAACGTGCTGGGAGAAGCAGATGCCCTCGTAGATCGCCTGGAGGATGTGATCGAGGCCATGGGCGTTGGCGAGGCCCCACAGGTTGGCGGCGAGGTTGTCGCCGAGGTTGGAGGAGAACAGATACGGCAGGAATTGCAGCTCGGTCGCTGCCTTGGGCAGGCCAGAAACCAGGCGGTTGCAGCGGTCGAAGGGATCCGGGCATTCGGCCATGAAGGTGCGCACGAACCATTCGAGATTGCCGGCCGAGGTCGGGCTGCCCTCGTGGACGAAATACTTGTCCGGGATGCAGTAACGGCCCCAGATGTAGGGATGATCGGCTTTGCGGATCTGATCGGCGATCCAGGTGACGATCGTCCAGGTGCCCATCACGATATTGATGTGATCGGGTCCTGAGAGGCCGGCGCAGACCGCGGCCGAGACCACGTCGAAGAAGCCGCCGAACACCGGCGTTCCTTCGACGAGGCCGGTCTCCTCAGCGGCGCGGCGGCCGACGCCGGCAATGCTTTCTTGGGAGTCGATGACCGGCGGCATGCAGCCGATCATCTCGTCGATGCCGAATAGACGAAACAATGCCGGATCGTAGGCGCCGGTCTCGACGTTGTAGAGGTTCGACCCCGAGATATTGGTGATCTCGGCGGCGAATGCGCCGGTCAGCTTGTAGCGGATCCAATCATGCGCCATCAGCACGTGACGGGTGTTGCGGTAGGCCTGCGGTTCGTTGGCCTTCATCCAGGCCAGCAGCGACACCGGATGACCAGACCACAGCTGCTGATAGCCGACCGGATAGGCTGCGGCGTCGACGCCGGCCGCCTTCCACGCCCGCACCTGGCCAAGGGCGCGATTGTCGGAGGAGATGATGCCGTTGCGGACTGGGCGCCCGTCCGCATCGACGGCATAAAGCCCCTTGCCATGAGCGGAAAAGCTGATGCCGGCGACATCGTGAGCCGAAATCCCGCTCTCCGCCAGCACGCGCCGGATGGTGATGCAGACGGTACGCCACATGGCGATCATGTCGCGTTCGCACCACCCGACGTGAGCGACGACGGCCGGATCTGTCTCCGAGGCGACCGCCTTCTCCTGCCCACGCTCGTTGTAGAGGCCGCTCTTGATGACAGTTCCGCCGATGTCAATCCCGATGAAGTATGTCACGACGTCTGGCCTTCTTCTGTGCTGCTTGGCCGGTGTTGGTTCGTCGCAAGCAGGCATGCGCAGGGCGTTCCCGCCGAGGCGGGTTGTGGAGGTCTGGGGCAATTGGGTCTTGAGGGGCGTGATCGGCCCCAGGGTCAGACGATCGAGCGTCGCAGAGGCCGACGGTGCCGGTGACGCCGTCGGCTGCTGCCTAGTGGTCCGATTCCGACATTTGCATCCCACTCGCAGCGTGCTCACACGCAAATGTCGGAATCGCAGGACCACTAGCAATTCATTGATTCTAATGGAGCTTTGAATTTGACATTTGAGCATGGCCACGCGGTCCGCTCGGACTCAAATGTCAAATTCGCTCCACTAGGACTACGGATTGAGCAGCACCTTCACCGATTCCAGCTTCTCGGCCATCGCCATGGCGGCGTCGAAGTCGAGCAGGTCGTACTGGTGCGTCACGATGCCCTCGGCGGTCAGCTTGCCGCGGGCGAACAGGTCGATGGCGGTCTCATAGGAGTAGGGACCGAGATGGGCGCCGAGGATGTCGAGCTCCTTGCGATCGCCGATCACCGACCAGTCGACGGTGGTCGGGCCGGAGAACACGGAGAACTCGACGAAACGGCCGAGCTTGCGGATCATCTCCAGGCCCTGGGTGACGCCGCTCGGATGACCGGTCGCCTCGATGTAGACGTCGCAGCCATACCCGCCGGTCAACTCCTTGACGATGGCGACACAATCGTCCCGCTTCGGGTTCAGCGTCAGGTCGGCGCCGAATTTCTTCGCGGTCGCCAGCCGGTCGTCGTCCATGTCGATGACGATGAATTTCTTCGGCGTTTGCAGCGGCACCAGCTGGGCCATGCACAGCCCGAGGGGACCGACGCCGGCGAGAACGACGACGTCGCCGAAGTCGATGGCG
>JARLIU010000064.1 GCA_031291595.1 Ancalomicrobiaceae bacterium
CTCCTAGCCAGACTTGCCGACATTGCCGCGAAATCGGGAACCGCGGATGACCACTCGGACTATGTCGCCGACCTGCGCGTCCGGCATAAGCCCAAGCGGAATTTCATGAAACTGTTCTGATCAACGCTGGGTATCTCGCGCTGATGGCACCAGCTCAATTTGGCAATTGAGTCTCAGCATGAAATCCGCAGCCACTCACGCGAAACTCCATTCCGGATCAACCGTTTGGAACTTCCGGACTGGATCATTTGCTCGTGAGAGCCTGCGCGAGACAAGACGATATCAGCCGCAGTGTGAGAGCAGATATTGCCGAACCGCCGGCCTACGGTCCAGCCAAGCCTTTGAACGGCCGATCCAATTTCCCGCAGGGTGAAAGTCCATAAATATGATGGACTTGGTGGCGGATGACGCAGTCCAGCGCGAACCGGTCTCGGAATTCCGTGCGATCAGGGAATAAACAGCGAAAAATGTTCCGTGGATGCCGTGCTCCACCACCCGTTTGCAAGAAAACCACATCACTACAATCAGTTAAGCCAGGATTTCCCGGTCAGCCGGAACAACGATTGATTCCGGAGGATGCAGGGACTTCGAGTTTGGCTCCCGGCGATGGAACAGGGAGTTTACCTCGCCCTCGGACAAGTCCCCATCGGCTCTCAACCGCATTGGACGCATCCGAGCGACATCGCAGTCTTTCAGGCCCTCCCCTTGCTGGCGCCGAAAGCCAGCGACGCCATCAGCGACTTGCGCAACACGTGTGGGTCGATGCCATCGACAACAAACACCAAGCGCGAGCGCCGGTCAGCGTCGGGCCGGCCGCTCCTCATATGTTGAGGCGGATGCAGAACGAGCCCTTGGGTTCGCAGCCTCCTGCGTGCGCAGATGTAGGTTGGTACATTCAATGTGGCGGGGCAGCTTCCTGCGCTCGCCCGGCAATGAACATCGGCCCACCCTTGTGCGCGGGAAAGCCGTAGCCATTGATCATCACGAGATCAATGTCGCCCGAACGCGCCGCAATGCCCGCGGCAACGAGCATCCGCCCCTCGTCGGCCATGGCAGCGATGAGCCGTTCGACGATTTCCTCAGCCGCGACGGGTCGCGATGCCACCCCTTTGGCGGCACGCGCTGCCGCGACGATCATCAGAACCTCCGGGTCTGGCTGGCGCTTGCCGTCGACATAGGCGTACCAGCCCTTGCCGGACCTTTGACCGAAGCGTCCGGCTTCGCACAGCCGATCCGCGATATCGACATATCGCTCCGACGCGTCGCGGGTGGCGGCTTGGCGCTTGCGCAGGGCCCAAGCGATCTCCAGTCCGGCGAGATCGCTGACGGCGAACGGCCCCATCGCCAGGCCGAAGGCCTCGATTGCGGCATCGACCTCGTAAGGCGAAGCGCCGTCCTCGATCAGGAATTCGCCGGCTCGGCGGTAGGCGGAGAACACCCGGTTGCCGATAAAGCCCTCGGTCACGCCACAGACGATCGGCAGCTTGCCCATGGCGCGCGCCACCGAGATCGCAGTCGCCAGCACTGTCGGCGCCGTCTTGGCGCAGCGGACGATTTCGGCCAGCCGCATGACGTTGGCGGGCGAGAAGAAATGCAGCCCGACGACCCGCTCTGGACGATCGACCGCAGCGGCGATTCGATCGGGATCGAGATAGCTGGTGTTGGTGGCGAGCACCGCATTGGGGCGCACGACGCCCTGCAATGACTGAAACAGTCGGGTCTTGACGTCGAGATCGTCGAACACCGCTTCGATGACGAGATCGATGCCGGCAAGCGCGGCAAGCCCGTCCGAGATCGTCAGCCGGGCGAGCCGGGCGTCCCGGTCGGCCGCGCTCGACCGACCGGAGGCGACAGATTTGTCGAGGAGGCCGGCGATGCGGGCGCGACCGGCTTCCGCAGCTGCAGCGCTGGTCTCGACACCGACGACGGCAAAGCCGCCGTCGAGCGCCGCGACCGCGATGCCGGAGCCCATCAATCCCAGGCCGACGATGCCGATGGTGGCGACCGGCAGCGCCGCGACGTCGTCGAGGCCGTAGACCTTGGCGGCGGCGCGTTCGGCGAAGAACACGTGGCGCAGCGCCGCCGCCTCGTCGCTGTTGCGCAACGCCAGGAATGTCGCGCGCTCATCTGCGACTGCATCGGCGAACGGCACGTCTGCAGCGGCGCGCACCAGCCGGACCGCCTCGGCTGGGGCCTGCTGGCCGCGGCTGCGTGCGAGCACCTTGGCGGCCGCGGCGTCGATCTCCGCCGGATCGTCTGCCGCAACGGGTAGATCGCTGGTGCGGCGGGGGACCGTGCCGACGAGGGCGCGCACGGTCGCTGTCGCGGCACCGACGAGGTCGGATGCGACGATGCGGTCGACGATGCCGAGCCGCTCGGCCGTGCCGGCGTCGACGATGCGGCCGGAGCCGATGAGGTCGATGGCCGCGGCGACGCCGACGAGGCGCGGCAGCCGCTGGGTGCCGCCGGCGCCGGGCACGAGGCCGAGCTTCACCTCGGGCAGGCCGAGCTTCGCCCCCGGCGCGGCCAGGCGGGCGTGACAGGCAAGCGCGATCTCCAGCCCGCCGCCGAGCGCTACGCCGTTGAGTGCGGCGACGATTGGCTTGGCGCAGTCTTCGATCGCGGCGACGACCTCGGGCAACAGCGGCGGCTCGGGCGGCAGATTGAATTCGCGGATGTCGGCGCCGCCGACGAAGGTCTTGCCGGTGCCGGAGAGGACGACCGCGACGACATCCGGATCGGCGGCGGCCCGACCGATCGCTGCGAGGAGCCCGGTCCGGACCGAGGCGGACGCCGCATTGACCGGCGGATTGTCGATGAGCACCAGCATGACGCCGGCATCGACCTCGCCGATGACGGTGGCGGAAAAGGCGAAGCGCTGCGGCTGGGCGGCAGGGGGTGTCGCGCCGGCGCCGGTCGGGCCGGCAGCGCGCGAGCCGGTGGCAGAAGAGCGGTCACTCACGGCCTCACTCCGGCACCACGGCGGTCGCCTGGATTTCGACCTTGGCCCGATCCTCCATCAGGCCCGCCACCTGCACCGCAGCCATGGCCGGGAAGTGCCGGCCGATCACCTCGCGATAGACGGCGCCGACCTGCTTCAGCCGCGCGAGATATTCCTGCTTGTCGATGAAGTACCAGGTCATCGAGACGATGTGCTCGGGTTCGGCCCCGCCGGACCGGAGAATGGAGACGACGTTCTGCAGCGTCTGGCGGATCTGCTCGACCAGGTCGTCGGATTCGAACACCTGATGCGCGGTCCAGCCGACCTGTCCGCCGACAAAGATCTGCCGGCCGCGCGCGGCGATGCCATTGGCATAGCCCTTGGGCTTCAGCCAGCCGTCGGGTTGCAGGATTTCATACATCGTTCGTCTCCTCAAACGCGGCGAGGCCGGCACGAAGGTCGTCCGGCCAGCTGATGGCGCGGTGCGTGTCGAGATTGGTGGCGACGAGGATCTGCCGCGCCGTCCAGACGGTGCGTTCTCCGACCGCCACGTGGACGGCCAACTCCAGCGAGGAACGGCCAAGCTTGATGACGGTGAGAGTGAAATCGAGCTTGTCGCCGTGAAAGGCCGCCGCCTTGAAGTCGACGTCGAGCTTGACCGTTGGCACGCCGACCCGGCGGTCGCGGATCATCGCCGGCCAGGGCGAGTTGGCGTGGGCGAAGAACTCCTCGGTGACATCGACGAGCAGCCGCATGTAGGCGGGATAGAAGGCGATCCCGGCGGGATCGCATTCCGAAAAGCCCAAACGGCGCGAGGTGGTGAAACCCATGGCAGGCCTCAGTTGGCGAAGGCGGCGATGCCGGTGATGGCGCGGCCGAGGATCAAGGCGTGGATGTCGTGGGTGCCCTCGTAGGTGTTCACCACCTCGAGGTTGACCAGATGGCGGGCGATGGCGAACTCGTCGGAGATGCCGTTGCCGCCCAGCATGTCGCGGGCGGCGCGGGCGATATCGAGCGCCTTGCCGCAGGAGTTGCGCTTCAGGATCGAGGTCAGTTCCACCGGCGGATGTCCCGCCTCCTTCAGCCGGCCGAGGCGCAGACAGCCCTGCAAGCCGAGCGAGATCTCGGTGAGCATGTCGGCGAGTTTCTTCTGGATCAGCTGGTTGGCGGCGAGCGGCCGGCCGAACTGCGTGCGGTCGATGACATAGGCCCTCGCGCGGGTGTAGCAGTCCTCGGCCGCGCCGAGCGCGCCCCAGGCGATGCCGAAGCGGGCCGAGTTCAGACAGGTGAACGGCCCTTTCAGTCCGGTCACGCCCGGCATCAGGTTTTCCTCCGGCACGAACACCTCGTCCATGACGATCTCGCCGGTGATCGACGCCCTGAGCCCGACCTTGCCGTGGATCGCCGGGGCGGACAGTCCCTTCCAGTCCTTCTCCAGGATGAAGCCGCGGATGACGCCGTCCTCGGTCTTGGCCCAGACGACGAAGACATCGGCGATGGGGGAATTGGTGATCCAGGTCTTGGCGCCAGACAGCGCATAGCCCCCGGCGACCACCTTCGCTCGCGTGATCATCGAGGCGGGATCGGAGCCATGGTTCGGCTCGGTCAGGCCGAAGCAGCCGATCCACTCGCCACTCGCCAGCTTCGGCAGATATTTTTGCTTCTGCGCCTCTGAACCGAAGCTCTCGATCGGCACCATCACCAGCGACGACTGCACGCTCATCATCGAGCGATAGCCGCTGTCGACCCGCTCCACCTCGCGGGCGATCAGCCCATAGGCGACATAGCCGAGGCCGGCACCGCCGTACTCGGGCGAAATCGTCGACCCCAGCAGCCCCAATTCCCCCATCTCGCGGAAGATCGCCGGATCGGTCGTCTCGTGACGGAAGGCATCGAGCACGCGCGGCGCCAGCCTATCCTCCGCGTAGGCGCGGGCGGTGGCGACGACCATGCGCTCCTCTTCGTTGAGCTGCTCATCCAGCCGGAACGGATCGGCCCAATCGAAAATTTCTCGAGACTGCGACATGGCTCAACCCTGTTTCGTGGCTTTCAAGAGTTCGCGGGCGATGATCAGCTTCTGCACTTCCGTGGCGCCCTCGTAGATCCTGAGCGCGCGGATCTCGCGATACAGCCGTTCGACCACCTCTCCGGATCTGACCCCGCGCCCACCAAAGAGCTGCACGGCGCGATCGATGACGGATTGGGCGGTTTCGGTCGCGGCCATCTTGGCCATCGCCGCCTCCTTGGTGGTGGAAAGGCCTTCGACGTCGCGGCGCCAGGCGGCACGGTAGGTGAGGAGCGCCGCGGCGTCGATGCCGGCCGCCATGTCGCCGAGTGCGGCCTGGGTCAGCTGCAGGTCGGCGAGCGTGCCGCCGAGCATGCGGCGCGACGTGACATGGGCAAGCGTCTCGTCGAGGGCGCGGCGGGCAAACCCCAAGGCCGCCGCGGCGACCGAGGCACGGAATATGTCGAGCGTGCGCATGGCGAGCTTGAAGCCTTCGCCGGGAGCCCCCAGCCGGCGCGTGGCGGGAATCCGGCATGTCTCGAAGCGGATGGTCGCCAGCGGGTGCGGCGCGATGACGTCGATGCGCTCGGCAACCGAGAAGCCGGGATCGTCCGGATAGACGACGAAGGCGGAGATGCCGCGGGTGCCGGGCGCCTCGCCGGTGCGGGCGAAGACCGTGTAGACGTCGGCGATGCCGCCGTTGGAGATCCAGGTCTTGTCGCCTTCGAGAACGTAGTGCTCGGCCTCGGCGCGGGCGGCACAGGCGAGCGCGGCGACGTCCGAACCGGCATCGGCTTCCGACAGCGCGAAGGCGGCGAGCCAATCGCCGGCGCACACCTTCGGCAGCACGGCGAGCTTCAGTTCGGGCGAGCCGGCGAGCGCGATCGCCCCGGTGCCGAGCCCCTGCATGGCAAAGGCGAAATCGGCGAGCCCGTCGTGCCAGGCGAGCGTCTCGCGCGCCAGACACAGCAGCCGTGAGCCGATGGCGGACCCATCCTCATGCGGTTCCGGCACGGCAGCGGCAAGGAGGCCGGCCTCGCCCAGGCGCTTCACCAGCGTCCGGCAGGTCGCATCGACGTCGGCGTGATCGAGCCCGGCCAGCCCGCCCTCGGCGACGAAGCCGTCGAGGCGTTCGGCATAGGCGCGATGCTCGGGTGAGAAGAACGGCCAGGCGAGATGTTCGCGCATGGGACCAGACGCCGGCATCGCTCAGTTCCCCTCGAACGTGGGCTTTCGCTTGGCGGCGAAGGCCTCGAAGGCGCGGCGGAAATCCTGCGTCGTCATGCAGATCGCCTGCGCCTGCGCTTCCGCCTCGATCAGCTGGTCGATGCCCATCGCCCATTCCTGATTGAGCATGGTCTTGGTCATCTGGTGCGCGAACCACGGACCATCGGCGAGCGAATGCGCCAATTCCACCGCCGTCGCCTCCAACTGGGCGGCCGGATAGAGCGCGTTGTAGAATCCCCAGTCGCGGCCTTCCTCCGCCCGCATCACCCGACCGGTGTAGAGCAGTTCCGCCGCCCTGCCCTGGCCGATGATCCGCGGCAGCATGCCGCAGGCCCCCATGTCGGCGCCGGCCAGTCCGACGCGGGTGAACAGGAAGGCGGTCTTGGCCTCCGGCGTGGCGAACCGCAGGTCCGAGGCCATGGCGAGGATGGCGCCGGCGCCGGCGGCGATGCCGTCGACCGCGGCAATGATCGGCTGCGGACAGTGGCGCATTGCCTTGACCAAATCGCCGGTCATGCGGGTAAATGCCAGAAGATCCGGCATCGCCATCTGCGTCAGCGGCTCGATGATCTCGTAGACATCGCCGCCGGAGGAGAAATTGCCGCCCGCGCCGGTTATGACCACGGCGCGGACGTCGGAGGCATAAACGAGGTCGCGGAACAGGTCGCGCAACTCGGCGTAAGATTCGAAGGTGAGCGGATTCTTCCGCTCCGGCCGGTTCAGCCGGACGATGGCAACGCGACCGTCGGCACTCGCCTCGAAGTGGAAATGCGTCGCGACGTGGTCGCGGAACGGCCGCCGCATCGCCGACATGATGGAATCGCTCATCCGGTCATGACCTCCCCGCCGGCGATGGCGATCGCCTGACCTGTTATCGATCGCGCCGCCGGCGAGGCGAGCCACAACACCGTGTCGGCGACCTCGTCGGGGCGGATCAGCCGGCCCTGCGGGTTGCCCGCGGTCAATTCGGCGATGACCTCCGCCTCCGACCGTCCGGTCTTGGCGATGATTGCCGCGACTGCCTCGGCCACCAAGGGCGTGTCGGTGTAGCCGGGGCAGACGGCGTTGACGGTGACGCCAGTCTTCGCCAGTTCGAGCGCCAACGAGCGGGTCAGGCCGATGACGCCGTGCTTGGCGGCCGAATAGGCGGAGACATAGCGATAGCCCTTCAAGCCGGCCGTCGAGGCGATGTTGATGATGCGGCCGGCCGGCGCGGCCCTGACGTCGGCGAGGACCGCCTGGGTCACCAGGAACACCGAGGTGAGATCGACCGCGATCACCCGCTGCCACTGCTCGAGCGTCATCTTGGCAAAGGGCGCCGTCTCCGCCGCCCCGGCATTGTTGACGAGGATCGACACGGGCCCGAAGGCGGCGTGCGCCACCGCCAGGCCGCGGTCGATGGCCTCGGGGCTAGTCACGTCGAATTCCGCGACGACCATTGCCGAGCCTTCGGGCAGCTCGGCGGCGACGCCGCGCAGCGGCGCCTCGCGCCGGCCGGCGAGAGTTACCCTTGCCCCGGCGGCGGCAAGCCGTCGGGCGATCGCCGCGCCGATGCCGGACCCGGCGCCGGTGACCAGCGCGTGGCTGCCGGCAAGATCGGTCGAGTCGCTCATGCCTGTGTCCTCTCCATGCCCTGCCCTCACCGCGTTGCCGCGGCGCGCTCGAGGTTTGCTTCGTATTGGCTCTTGGCCGAGCGGTATTGCTTCGGCCAGGGGATCGACTTCACCCCGATCTTCGCCGCCTCGTGCAGCACCCAGGAGGGATCCGCCAGGTGCGGCCGGGCGATGGCGCAGAGGTCGGCGCGACCGGCGGCGATGATCGAATTGGCATGGTCGGCCTCGGAGATGGCACCGACGGCGATGGTCGGTACATGCACCTCGTTGCGGATCATGTCGGAGAACGGCGTCTGGAACAGCCGGCCGTAGACCGGCTTTTCCTCCTTCCACACCTGGCCGGACGAACAGTCGATGACGTCGGCGCCGGCCTCCTTGAACATCCTGGCGAAGATCGCCGCATCCTCCGGCGTGTTGCCGCCCTCGAACCAGTCGTGACAGGACAGCCGCACCGATATCGGCCGCTCCTCTGGCCAGACGGCGCGCACGGCGCGGAACACCTCGAGCGGAAAGCGGGCACGGTTGTCGTAGGAGCCGCCGTACTCGTCGTCGCGGCGGTTGGTCAGCGGCGACAGGAAGCTGGACAGCAGATAGCCGTGCGCGGCGTGCAATTCCAGCCAGTCGACGCCGGCCGCCGCCGCCCGCTGGGTCGCGGCGGCGAAGTCGGCGATGACGCGGTCCATGTCGTCGCGATCCATCGCCTTCGGCACCCGGCTGGTTGGCAGGTACGGCAGCGCCGAGGCGGAGATCAGCGGCCAGTCGCCCGTCTCCAGCGGTTGGTCGATGCCCTCCCAGGCCAGTTTAGTGGCCCCCTTGCGACCGGCGTGGCCGATCTGGCAGGCAACCTTGGCCTCGGTGTTGCCGTGCACGAAATCGACGAAACGCCTCCAGCCCTCGCCCTGTTCGTCGTTCCACAGCCCGAGGCAGCCGGGGGTGATGCGCGCGTCCGGCGACACGCAGGTCATCTCGGCGAACACCAGACCGGCGCCACCCATGGCGCGCGCGCCGAGGTGGACGAGGTGGAAGTCGTCGAGGAGCCCGTCGTTCGCCGAATACATCGCCATCGGCGAGACGACGATGCGGTTCGGCAATGTCAGGCCGCGCACCGCCAGCGGCGTGAACATCGGCGGCAGCGAACGGCCGTTGCCAGTGTCCGGCAGGCCGGATTTCTTGGCGAACCAGCGCTCGTAGCCTTCGAGCCAGGCCTTGTCGCGCAGCCGCAGGTTCTCGTGGCTGATGCGCTGCGACCGGGTCAGCATGGAATACATGAACTGCTCCGGCTCGAGGCTATCAGCATAGCGCCGGCCGACCACCTCGAACCATTCCATGGCGTTGCGCGCGGCGTTCTGGATGCGGGCGACATCGACGCGGCGGACCTCTTCGTAGGCCGCGAGCACCGCCGGGATTCGGTCCGCACCATGCCCCAGCGTCTCGAACTGGCGCGCCAGTTCGATGGCATCGTCGATGGCGAGCTTGGTGCCGGAGCCGATGGCGAAGTGCGCCGTGTGCGCCGCATCGCCCATGACGACGACGTGGCTGTTGCCGTTGAAATGGCTCCACTTGCCGCAGATCAGCCGGTTGAAGTTGAGCCAGGCTGAGCCGCGCAGATGCCGGGCGTTGGTCATCAGGCTGGCGCCGTCGAGCACTTCGGCGAACAGGCTCTCGCAGAAGGCGATCGAGCCGTCCTGGTCGAACTCGCCGAGCCCGTGTGCCTGATAGGCTTCCTCCGTCGTCTCGACGATGAAGGTTGAGGTATCGGCGTCGAACTTGTAGATATGGGCCTGGAACCAGCCGTGCTCAGTTTTGCGGAAGTCGAAAGTGAAGGCGTCGTAGAGTTTCTTCGTGCCGAGCCAGATGTAGCGGTTCGGCCGGACGAGCAGATCTGGCTGGAACTCTGCCTCGTAGCGGTTGCGGATCTTCGAGTTGATGCCGTCGGAGGCGATGATCAGGTCGGCCTCGGAGAATTCCAGATCGCTGTCGACGTCGTGTTCGAAGGCAAGTTCGACGCCGAGGTCCTCGCAGCGCTTCTGCAGGATGTTGAGGAGCTGCTTGCGGCCGATGCCGACGAAGCCGTGGCCGGAGGTGCGCTGGCGCGTGCCCTTGAACCAAACCTCGATGTCGTCCCAATGGTTGAAGGCGTCCTCGATCGCCGCTGCCGTCTCGGCATCCCAGTCGCGCATCGCCGCCATGGTGGCGTCGGAGAACACCACGCCCCAGCCGAAGGTGTCGTAGGGCTTGTTGCGCTCGACCACGGTGATCGCATGGTCCGGGTGCAGCTTCTTCATCAACAGCCCGAAATACAGCCCGGCCGGGCCGCCACCGATGCAGACGATGCGCATTGGATGAGTCCTTCTCGTCATACCGTTCGGTTGCCGGCAACGGGGTGAGGCGAAATGTCCAGTCGAAGCGTCCGGCCCGGCAAAGCTGACCGGTCCGGTGATTTGCGGCGACGGATCCGCCGATCCGCGCATCGTCGGACCGGGGGGCTGCCACTCGCCGGCAGGCGCACGGACCCGACCGCACCGCCGCCTGCCGATTAGTTTAAGTTTAAAATATCCGGCCGCGCCAATGCGGTCAAGCCCAAGGCACCGGCTTACTTGGCCGGGTCCTTCGGACTCCACAGGATGGTGTCGGCAGTCTTCTCGTAGGCCATGCCGTTCGGGTAGGAGATCGCCTCCATCTGCAGCCCCCAAGGCGCCTTGAAGTAGACGATCGCCTGGCCGGCGGCCGGGCCCTGACTGACCGGAATCGGACCAAACAGCGTGTTGACGCCCTTGGACCGCAGGTACTGGTCGGCGGCCTTGATGTCGTCGACGTAGAAAGCGATGTGGTAGCCGCCGATATCGCTGTTCTTCGGCTGCACGCGCTGCTGGTCGGGCGAGGTGTAGCTGAACAGCTCGATGTTGGAGCCGTTGCCGCAGCGGATCATGGTGATCTGGGTGATCACCGCGCGCGGATGCACGTCGAGCGCATCCTTCATGAAGGTGCCCTTGTCGTCGGAGAACGGACCGAACGACATGGCCTTCTTGCAGCCGAGCACGTCGGTGAAGAAGGTGACGGCTTCGGCCATGTTCGGCACGGTGACGCCGGTGTGATCATGCCCGCGCATGCCGGGAAGCCCGTCGGCGGAAGCGGTTTGAACTGCGCCGAGCGTGGCCAGCGCCAGCGTGACGGCAGCAAGGGAACGATGCATCGGATTGCCCTCCACACGGGTCAACACTGGAGACAAAGCTCCGCCATCGCTCCCTCCGGCCCGTCTCGGCGGGAGCGCGAACAGTCTGGCTTCGGAAACACATCAGCTCGGCAAGCTCTCCCGCGCCAGCCAATGCGGATCGGGTTCAGGAAGCGGAATGGCGTCGATCAGCGCGCGGGTGTAGTCGGCTCTCGGCGCCGCGAAGACTTGATTGCAGTTGCCGCTCTCGACGACGCGGCCGTGCTGCAGCACGTAGACGCGATCGCAGACGGCACGGATCACCGACAGGTCATGGCCGATGAAAGCCATGGCGAGGCCGAGATCGCGGCACAGACCCTTCAGCAGGTTGAGTGCCTGCGCCTGGGTCGATACGTCGAGCCCGGAGACAATTTCGTCGGCGACGACGAACTCTGGTTCGAGCAGCACAGCCCGGGCGATACCGACGCGCTGGCGCTGGCCGCCGGACAGTTCGTGCGGATAGCGCTCGAGCGCGGCCTCGTGCAGGCCGACGCGGTCGATGAGCCGCTTGATGCGGGCGCCGGCCTCGCCCGCCGCGCAGACGCGGTGAAACAGCATCGGTTCGGCAAGGATGCGGCGGATGCGGTGGCGCGGATTGAGCGATGCCATCGGATCCTGGAAGATCATCTGCATGCGCCGTCGCAACGGTCGCATCCGGGCTTCGCTGAAGCGCGTGATGTCCTCGCCGGCAAAGCGGATCGCGCCCGCGGCAACGTCGCCGAGGCGCAGAATGGCGCGTCCGAGCGTCGATTTGCCGGATCCGGACTCGCCGACGATGCCGACCGACTCGCCGCGGCGGATCTCCAGGTCGATGCCGTGCAGCACCTTGATCCCACCCGGTTCCAGCCCGAGGTTCTGCCGCCTGGTACCGTAGACGACCTCGACGCCCTCGCAGGCAATGAGCACGTCGCTCATACCGGCCTCCCGTAGCGCTGCGACAGGTCGCGCCGCATGGCAGAGATGACGCCGTCCGGAACCGGATGCAGACCGGCATCCGGCCGGTCATAGCGCGGACAAGCGTCTATCAACGCACGCGTGTAGGGGTGGCCCGGATGGACCAGCATGTTCGCGGTCGGGCCGGCCTCGATGACGGTGCCGCCATAGAGCAAGGTCACGCTATCGCAGATCTGGGCAACGACGCCGAGGTCGTGGGTGACAAACACGACTGCAGTGCCGTGTGCCTCCTGCATTGACCGGATCAGCCGCAGGATCTGCTTCTGCACGGTGACGTCCAACGCCGTCGTCGGTTCGTCGGCGATGACGAGGCGCGGTTCGAGCGCGAAGGCGGCGGCAATCAGCACGCGCTGGCGCATACCACCTGAGAGTTCATGCGGGTACGCGGCGAGCACGCGCTCAGGCTCGCGGATATGCACTTCTTCAAGGAGGGCCAGCGCCTTGTCGTGCGCTTGCGTGCCAGACAACCCGCGCTTCATGCGCAGACCGTCGGTCAATTGCGCCTCAATGCGCCGGCCGGGGTTAAGCGCCGTCTGCGGATCCTGCGGAATGAGGGTGATTTCGGCGCCGAGCAGTTGCCGGCGTTCGCGTGCCGGCAGGGCGAGCAGGTCGCGGCCGTCGTAGCGGATCGCGCCGCCGGTGATGACCACGTCGCGCGGCAGGATGCCTAAGAGCGCCTTGCCGATGGTCGACTTGCCGGCACCGGATTCGCCGACGAGGCCCATCACCTCGCCACGCTCGAGCGACAGCGACACTTTCGACAGGATCTCTTGATCGCGCGACTGCACGCGGGCCGACAGCCGCTCGATCGTCAGAATGGGGCTCATCGGCGCATCACCGGGTCAAGCGTGCGGCGCATGCCCTCGCCGAACAGGTTGAAGGCGAGGACGGTGACGAACAGCACGGCCAAGGGTGCTGCCAGCACCCACCAGCCCTGGTGCAGGATCTGCCGACCGGAAGCGATCATGCCGCCCCAGGTCGGCGTATCGGAGGAAACGGACAGGCCGACGAACGACAGGATGGCTTCGACGATGACGGCGATGCCGGCTTCTAGACTGAGAAGGGCGACGATGACCGGCCACAGGTTGGGGACGATCTCGTTCAACAGGACGTGCAGCCGCGGGAAGCCGATGGCGCGCGCTGCCGTGACGTAGTCGAGCGCCGCTTGCGCCATGGTCTCGGCCCTGACCACGCGGGCGAACCGCGTCCAGTCGATGATGACGATGGCGGCGATCACCGAATGCAGACCGGAGCCGAATACCGCCACCAGGAGGATCGACAACAAGACCGGCGGAAACGCCATCCAGATGTCGATCAGCCGGGAGACGATCGTATCCGCCAGACGGCCGTACCAGCCGGCGACGAGCCCGAGCACCGTGCCGATCAATCCCGCCAGCCCAGCGGCGACGAACGCGACGGTGAAGGCGACGCGACCGCCATAGAGAAGGCGCGCCAGCACGTCGCGACCGAGATCGTCGGTGCCGAGAAGATGCGCCGGATCGGCGCCGGCAAAGCCGATGGGCGGCAGTGTCGCCGACATCAGATCCTGCTCAAGCGGATCGGCCGGGGAAATCAGCGGAGCGAAGATGGCGAGTGCCAGCCCGATCAGGATGATGAGACCGCCGAACGCCACCTTCGCGTCAAGGCTGAGGAAGCGCCGCCCGCGGCCGATCAGCCGGCGGACCTTGCGGGCGCGGTCGGAGGAGATCGGCGCGACCGAGGAGACCTGTTCAGCCATGCCGGAGCCTCGGATTGAAGAAGGCCGCGAGCGCATCAACCGCCAGATTGACCAGGATGAAGATCAACCCGAACATCAGCACGAGGCCCTGAATCAGCGGCAGGTCGCGGTTAATCACCGCGTCGACCGCCATGTTGCCGATGCCGGGATAGGAGAAGATCCGCTCGACAATCACCGTGCCCCCGATGAGAAAGGTGAACTGCACACCGGTCAGCGCCAGGGTCGGCCCGATGGCATTGCGCAAGGCTTCCTGCAGGATGAGGCGGAGTTCCGACATGCCCTTCAGGCGGGCGAGAAGCACGTAATCTTGCACCATCGCCTCTTTCAGCGCTTCCTTCAGCAGCCGGACGATGACCGCCGCAAGCGGCAGGCCGAGCGCGATGACCGGCATCGCCATATGGCTGGCGACGTCGGCGAAGGCGGTCAGTTTGAGCCTGAGGAGACTCTCGATCAAATAGAAGTGGGTGACGAAGCCTTCGTCGATGCTCGGGTTGATGCGGCCGGACAGCGGCAGCACCGGCACGAACACGCCGAACGCCAGGACCAGCGCCAGCGCCCAGACAAAATCCGGCACCGCCAGCGCCAGACCGTTCAGGGCATCGATCAGCGGTTCGCAGACCGTTCTGCGCGCCAGCGTCCCCAACACCGCGAGGAAGAGGCCGAGCGCAACCGCCAGCGCGAGCGCCGCGAAGGCCAATTCCAACGTGGCGGGCAGCCGCTCCGCTAAGAGCGACAAGACGCCGCGTCTGAGCGAGATCGACATGCCGAAATCGCCGGAAAGGAGGGCCTTCAGCCACATCCAGAACTGGGTGGCCAGATCGGCATCCAGGCCGTAACGGGCCCTGAGCGCGGCGATGTCGGCCGGACTGGCGCCGGGCGAAATCATCATGGCGATGGGATCACCAGGCACCACGCGCAATAGCACAAAGACGATCGCCCCGACGCCTACGAGCGTGATCGCTGCCACAACGAGGCGGTTGATGACGGATACGATCATCGCTGATGCCCACTTTACGGCGCCGGAATCCAGGTGACGAGCCGCGGAGGCGGCTGCCGGCGGACGGATCCGCCGGCGGCCTGAGAGCAATCAGCCCTTCACCACAAGCTTCGGCTGCAACGCGCCGGTGGCGTTCGGCGTGACCTTGAGGCTCGCCTTGAACACGATCGGCTGGACGTACTGGATGAGCGGAAGGACGTAGCCCTCCTCGGCGATATAGCGGTCGACGGCCTTCCAGCCAGCGATGCGCTTGGCCTCGTCGGCCTCTCCCCACAAGGGACCGATCTTGGCGTCGAGGTCGGCAGTCTTCCAGCTCGAATGCGGCGAGGGGCCGAACATGGCGAAGCCGGTCGAGGTCGTCGGATCGCCGATTGCGTTGCCCCAGTTGTAGAAAGCGAAGGGCGCGAGCTTGTGCGAGGTACGCAGCTCGAAGTGCTTGGCGACCTCGTAGACCTCGATCTCGGCATCCAGGCCGATCTTGCGCCACATGCCGACGATCGCCTGGATCATCTCATAGTCTTTCGGCTTCAGGCCGCGTGTCGTCTGGATCTTGGTCTTCAGCGGCTTTTCCGGAGAATAGCCGGCCGCCTTCATCAGTTCGGCGGCCTTCTTCGGGTCGTAAGGCACCTTGATGGCGGCATCGAACGCCGCATATTCCGGCGCGTCGAGCGTGTCGATGGCGACACCGTAGCCGCGCAGCAGCCGCTTGATGATTGCGTCCTTGTCGATGGCGTGGTGGGCGGCGAGCCGCACCTCCTTCGTCAGCGTCTTGGCGGCGTCGGAGTTGATGAAGATCATGCCGATGTCGGTGATCGGCGCAGCGACGCCCGCCAACCCCTTCTTGGCCTTCAGCCGGTCGTATTCCTCGTAGGGGATCTCCAGCGTCACGTCGGAGGCGCCGCTTTCGATCTCGGCGACGCGGCTGGTGGCATCCGGAACGAACTTGAACACGACGGTCTCGAACGCCGGCTTGCCGCCCCAGTAGGTTGGGTTGGCCTTCAGGCGCAGGAAGGCGTTGCCCTCATAGGCGTCGACCATATAGGGGCCAGTGCCGACCGGCTTTTTCTCGAAACCTTCCGCGCCGACCTTGGTGTAGTAGGCCTTCGGCAGCACGTAGCCGGTGAGAAACGCCATCCACTTGAATAGCGCGGGATCGTAGCCCTTGGCGTCGGCGGTGATGCGATTGCCGTCCACCTTGAAATTCGAGAGCGCTCCCCAGACGAACTGGATCGGGTTGCCGGTCTTCTGATCGCCGGCGCGCGTCAACGACCACACAACATCGTCGGGCGTGAACGGCGAACCGTCATGCCAGGTCACGCCGGTGCGCACATCCATCCAGATGCCGGTCTTGGAGTCGTTCCATCCCCAGGCAGTCAGCAGTCCTGGTTCGAACGCCAAGTCCGGCTTCTGGCCGACGTATTGGTCAAAGATGGTGCGGTAGATCGCCTGGATGGTCGGATTAACCGCTGAGGGCCCAACCGTCGGGTCGAAGCTCGGCAGATTGACGTTGAAAGCGATGGTCAGCGTGTCCGTACCGGCAGCGACGGCAATCCCCCGCCCGACCACGAGGTCGGCGAGGAAGGCTGCCGCGCCGGCCAACATCAACTGGCGTCTCGAGATCGATTCCATGCGCTGTCTCCACTTGTGACGGGGTGCGGAATGGGGCGGAACGGAGGCTCCGTTCGGCAGTCGAGCCCGGCAGATGCTCCCCGAGGCAGGTCCGACCTCGGCCGATGGTCGCCGTACTTAGAAGGTCTCAGCTTCAACATTTGAACCCTAAATCATGTTCAGAATGGCCGCAAGCCCGGTTGGTAGGCATTTTTCGGTATGTGCATGTTTTTGGGAAGTTGTCGTTTCACTGTGCCGGGCCGACCGGCCGTGCCTGCCGGCGGCCCAAATTTGTGCCGCAATGCCAACTAATTATGCATACACATGGATATCCGGCAGTCGGCCGTCGTTGCCGATCGACTCTAGACGCGATGAAATGTCGCACTTCTCACGGCTTTTGCAGTGCAGTGCGATTGACCAAACCGCCGCATTGACAAATACCCTTAGGCAAAAATATGCTTTTGCAGATATCGGCGGCGCGGCTATGGCGGCTCGCGGAGGACACCTGATGGCTGAACGCTCGTTTGCCCGTGAAGTCGAAGACCTCAAACTTGGAGATGGCGAGATCTTCAAGGGTGAAGGTATTCTCGCTATTACGAAGGCTTTACTTCAGTCTGGCGTTTCCTATGTCGGCGGATATCAGGGGTCGCCGATCTCCCACCTCATGGACGTGCTCGCCGATGCTCGCGACGTGATGGACGAGCTGGGGGTTCATTTCGAG
>JARLIU010000065.1 GCA_031291595.1 Ancalomicrobiaceae bacterium
AAGTCCTTGTGCACCCGCATGCCGAAGGTCGTCTTCACGCCCTTGGAAAAATTAAGGTCCTTGTAGCCGATCGGGATGCCGTGCATCGGGCCGCGATAGCGCCCGGAGGCGATCTCGGCCTCCGCCGTCTTGGCTTCGGCCCGGGCGGCATCGGCCGTCACCAGGAGGTAGGCGTGCAGGCCGGGATCGAGTTCGGCGATGCGCGCGAGCATCGCCTCGACCACCTCGACAGGCGAGACCTTCCTGGCGCGATAGGCGGCACCGAGTTCGACGATGGACCAGTAGTGCAGCGGCTGAGCCATGAGATCCTCCAGGTGATCGGGAGCGAGGGGCGGCACGGAGTCGAGCGATCACGCGGCGGCGAGCATCGGCGGGCGCAACGACAGAAAGCCCGAAGCGCGCTCGATGGCCGCACCGATGCGGAACACCGTCGGCTCGTCGAAGGCGCGGCCGACCACCTGCAGGCCGAGCGGCAGGCCGTTCGACGACAGCCGGGTCGGCACCGACAACGCCGGATTGCCGGTGACGTTGAACGGAATGGTGTACATGCCGGTCCAGCGTTTGGCGTCGCGGCCGAAAGCCTCGAACGGCGTCGCCTCGGTGAGACCGGAGGCGGTGATCAGCGCATGGCACTCGGACAGCAGCTTGCCGTTGACGAGGCGCGACAGTTCGGCACGCAGCCGGAACGCCTGCACCAGATCGGCGGCGCTCAGTACCGCGCCGGCGGCGATGCGCTGGTAGGCGTAGCGGCCGTAGGCGAAGGGCCGCATCTTCAGGTCCTGCTCGTGGATGGCATAGGCCTCGGCATTGAGGATCACCCGGCCGCAGGCCTCGAACAGGTCGTAGGCCGGCAGGTCGACCTCGATGACGACGGCGCCGGCGCGGGCGATCGCCTCGGCGGCATCGTCGAGGCCGGCAAGCACGTCCGGCGAGGTGAGCGGATTTGCGGCAAAGAACGCGCGGGCATAGCCGACCTTGAGCCCGGCGAGATCGCGGCCGAGGCCGGCGCTGAAATCAGGTACGCCGACATCGGCGCTCGCCGGGTCCTGCGGGTCGAAGCCGGCGATCACCTGCATGGTCAGCGCCGCGTCTTCGACCGACACCGTCAGCGGCCCGCAGTGATCGAGGGTGTAGGACAGCGGAAACACCCCGCGGCGGGAGACGCGGCCGTAGGTCGGCTTCAGCCCGACGGTGCCGCAATGCGCCGCCGGACCGCGGATCGAGCCGCCGGTATCCGACCCCATGGCCATGCGCACCATGCCGGAGGCGACGGCGGCGGCGGAACCGGACGAGGAACCGGAGGTGGAGCGCTGGACGTCCCAGGGGTTTTTCGCCGGCGGGAAGAACAGATCGAAGCTCGGGCCGCCGATGGCGAACTCGAAGGTGCCGGCCTTGCCCAACAGCACGCCGCCGCCGGCTGCGAGCTTCTCGGCGGCAACGCTGTCGGCCTCGGGGATGCGATCGCGAAAGAGGCGCGAATGGCAGGTCGAGCGGATGCCGGCTGTGTCGTAAATGTCCTTCAAGGCATAGGGAATGCCCTGCAGCGGGCCCTTGTCGACGCCCGCGGCGAAGTCGGCGTCCGCCTGTGCCGCGTCGGCGAGCGCGCGCTGCGTCGTCACTTCGAGGAAGGCCGAGAGCTCGCCGTCGAACGCGGCGACACGGGCGAGCGCGGCCCCGGTCAGCTCGACCGAGGTGAGCGTGCCGGCGCGGAGCATCCGGCCGGCATCGGCGATGGAAAGGTCGGTCAGCGCGGGCGCCTCGACGAGCGCGGGCGCAGTGGCGAGGGCTGAGATCGTCATGTTGCGGCTCCTGCGGCGTAGGGGATGAGCGAGAAGATGTTGGCCGGCTCGGCCGCGGCGGTGCGGGTGCCGCGCAGCAGGCTCACCGTCTGCCTGAGGGCACGGGCCTCGGACAGGACGCCCGGCCGCAGATCGGCCGGTACCTGCAGTCCGGCGGCGGCCAGCAGCGCCGCGCTTTCGGCATCGAAGTCGGCGTAGGGGTTGGCGGAGTTTTCGGTCGACATTGCGGGACCCTCCCATTCGGACCGCTGCGAAGTATCTGCCTCGCCATTATCTGCAAATTCAGTTATTTTCGAAGCACGGATTTTGGGCGGCACCTGCCCAACATGTGCGCAATTTTACGTGCACGTCCCGCCATAATGGCTTTATCGGCCGTTGCTTCTGCCCGCACCCGGCGACAGGAGGACGCTCAGGCGCACCGGGCCAATCGGAATAAACACCACTTTTCATCTAATTCTTTCGGCATCGGAGGCCGCTGGAAATAATTGCTATTCGGATCAACCCCGACGGCTTGGCATCATCGTTGCAACACCCGAGACCGAGGTGGCTGGCGCCATCGTCCAAAATCCCCGCAATCGTATCGGAGGTTGTACAGATGCAGTCGAACTGTTGGCGGTCGAGCTGTTGGCCGCGAGTCCGCTCCGTCGCGACAAGCCTCGCCCTGGGGCTGGCGCTTCTCGGCGCGGCCGTCCCGGCGGCGTCGGCCGAAACCCAGGTCCGCGTGGCGATGACCGCGGCCGACATCCCCGATTGGACCGGGGCTCCGGACCAGGGCTACGAGGGCTATCGCTTCGTCGGCTTCTCCCTCTACGATTCGCTGGTGCTGTGGGACCTCTCCCGCTCCGACGTCGCTGCCGACATCAAGCCCGGACTGGCCGAGAGCTGGTCGATCGATCCGAACGATCACAAGCGCTGGATCTTCAAGCTGCGCCAGGGCGTCAAGTTCCATGACGGCTGCGCCTGGAACGCCGACGCCTTGATCTGGAACTATAGGCGCACGATGGACACGACGGCGCCGCAGTACAATCCGCGCCATCACGCCGGCCAGAGCTGGCTGATCGTCAACATCGCCAAGATCGAGAAGATCGACGACTACACCGTTGCGCTGATCACGCCGATCGTCGACTCGCTCTTGCCGTACGAGGTGCCCGGCTGGTTCCAGATCTCGCCGTGCGCGGTGGAAAAGGTGCACAACGACTACGCCGAATACGCCAAGGCGCCGATGGGCACCGGCCCGTACAAGTTTGACAAGGTGGTGGCGCACGAGCGGCTCGAACTGGTGAAGAACCCCGACTATTGGGACAAGTCGCGCGTGCCGAAGCACGACCGCCTCGTGCTCCTGCCGATGCCGGAGGCCTCGACCCGCGCCGCGGCGCTGCTCGCCGGCCAGGTCGACTTCGTCGAGGCGCCGTCGCCCGACACCATCCCGAAGCTGAAATCGGCGGGCATGAACATCATCACCGTGCCCTATCCACACAACTGGGACTATCAGGTGCGCGCCGATCGGCCGCCGTTCTCGGACATTCGCGTCCGCCGCGCCGCCAACTACGCCATGAACCGCGCCGAAATGGTGGAGATGCTGCAAGGCGTGGCGACCGAAGGCTACGGCAAGTTCATCGAAAGTCAGCCGTATTACGGCAACCCGGTGAAGTACACCTACAATCCGGACAAGGCGAAAGCGTTGTTGAAGGAAGCCGGCTGCCTGCCCTGCAAGATCACCGTCGGCATCTCCACTTCCGGTTCCGGCCAGATGCAGCCGCTGCCGATGAACGAGCTGGTCAAGGAACAGTTGGAGGCCGTCGGTTTCGAGGTGACGATCGATCCGATCGACTGGAATTCGCTCGTCGACGTCTATATCGGCGGTGCCAAGAAGTATCCGAAGTACGACGCCATCAACGTGTCGCTGTCGTCGATCGAGCCGTTGCAAGGCATCATGAAGAGCAGCATGACGCGCTACCAGACGCCCAACGGCTTCAACTGGGGCCTCTATTCCAACCCCGAGGTCGATGCGCTGGGCGAAGCGGCGCTCGCCGAATTCGACACGCCGAAGCGCAACGCCATCATCGCCAAGATGCATGAAAAGCTGGTCGACGAGGCCTACGAGGTGTTCATCGTGCACGACCTCAACCCGCGCGCGCTATCGCCGAAGCTCAAAGGCTTCGTCCAGGCGCAGAGCTGGTTCCAGGACCTGACGCCGATCTCGGTCTCGCCCTGACGGGCACCGAAGTTGCCGGGGTCGTGCCGAACGCCGTTCCCCGGCCTTTGCGTTCCATGCCGCCGCGGGGTCGCTATCCCTCGCGCCGGTTGGCGCCCCCCGGCGTATCCCCGACAGACGCCACGGCGCAGGCCGGCGTTGATCGGACGCCACAGCGAAGGACCTCCCCATGTGGCTCTACGCGGCACGACGCGTGCTCTTCACCATCCCCATCGGCCTCGGCGTCACCATCATCTGCTTCGCGCTGATCTATCTGGCGCCGGGCGACCCGGTGCAGAGCCTGTTGCCGCCGGACGCGACGGCCAACGACATCGCCCAGCTGAAGCACTACTACGGCCTCGATAAGCCGATCCCGGTGCAATACATCCTGTGGCTCGGCCACGCGCTCACCGGCGATCTCGGCATCTCGATCCAGACCAACCGGCCGGTCACCGACGAGGTCTGGCGCGCGCTCGGCAATACGGTATCGATCGCCACCATCTCGGCCGTGCTGGCGATGATCATCGCACTCGGCCTCGGCATCGTGGCGGCGACCAACATCGGCGGCTGGGCCGATCGGCTGGCCACCGCGATCGCCGTGTTTGGCGTCAGCGTGCCGACCTTCTGGCTGGCGGTGGTGCTGGTCATCGTGTTCGCCGTCCAGCTGGGGGTGTTGCCGGCGACCGGCATGGGCTCGAAAGGCTCGAATACGTTTTCATGGTTCGAGTGGTCGGAGGCGCGCTACGCCGTGCTGCCGATCGTGGCCATGACGCTGACGCCGCTCGGCATCCTGATGCGCACCACCCGCGCCTCGCTCGCCGATATCCTCAGCCAGGATTTCATCCAGACGCTCAGGGCCAAGGGCCTGTCGGAGACCGCCGTCATTCGCCATGCCATCGCCAATGCGCTGCCGCAGATCCTGGCGATGTTCGGCCTGCAGCTCGGCTATCTGATCGGCGGCTCGATCCTGATCGAGACGATCTTCACCTGGCCGGGCACCGGTTTCCTCCTCAACAAGGCGATCCTCACCCGCGACATCCCCCTGCTGCAGGGGACGATCCTGGTGCTGGCCATGGCCTTCGTCGGCATCAACCTCATCGTCGACCTGATCCAGACGTTGGTCGATCCGCGCATCAAACGGATCTAGAGCAGAGGAGCGACACCATGTCCGATATCCCGGCCGATGCCGTTCGTCTCGCCCAGGCCGCTCCGACCGCCCACCGCGTGCGCGGCTATTGGAGCGCGGTGTGGAACCGCCTGCGCTACGACTACGTCACGCTGTTGTTCCTGGCGCTGATCGTCCTCATCGTGCTGTCGGCGATTTTCGCGCCCTATCTGGCGCCGCTCGATCCGAACAAGTCGAGCATGGCCTCGCGGCTGAAGCCGATCCTCTACAAGTCCTTCATCCTCGGCACCGACGAGCAGGGGCGCGACATCCTGTCCCGGCTGATCTGGGGCGGCCGCACCTCGCTGCTGATGGGGATCGCGCCGGTCTTCGTCGCCACCATCGTCGGCGGCTTCTTCGGCGTCCTGGCAGGCTATGCCGGCGGCAAATTGAACAGCGCCATCATGCGCACGATGGACGTGTTCTTCGCCTTTCCCTCGGTCCTGCTCGCCGTCGCCATTTCCGGCAGCCTCGGCTCCGGCCTGATCAACCAGATGATCACACTGACCATCGTGCTCATTCCGCCGATCTGCCGCGTCGCCGAAACCGCGACGACGCAGGTCAGGACCATGGACTTCATCGATGCCGCCAGGGCGAGCGGCGCCTCGACGGCGTCGATCCTCGTCCGCCACGTGCTGGTGAACGTGTTGAGCCCGGTGTTCGTCTACTCGTCCACCCTGGTGTCCGCCTCGATCCTCTTAGCCTCGGGCCTCTCCTTCCTCGGCCTCGGGGTATCGCCGCCGACGCCGGACTGGGGGCTGATGCTGTCGACCTTGCGCCAGTCCATCTACGTGCAGCCGCTCGTCTGCGCCCTGCCCGGCGTGACGATCCTCGTCACCTCGATTGCCTTCAACCTCGTCAGCGACGGTCTGCGCCAGGCAATGGACGTCAAGGCATGACCGAAGGAGATGCGACCATGAGTTTGCAACCATCCGAACGCCATCTCCAGGCCGTCAAGCCGGGCCATCCGCACGATCGCGGCGGCAAGGCGCAGCCGATGCTGATCGTCGAGAACCTGAAGAAATATTTCCCCATCCACGGCGGGCTGCTGAACCGCAAGGTCGCCGAGGTGAAGGCCGTCGATGACGTGTCGTTCTCAGTGCTGAAAGGCGAGACGCTGGGCATCGTCGGCGAATCCGGTTGCGGCAAGTCGACGCTTGCCCGGCTGCTGATGCACCTGCTGCCGCGCGACAAGGGCACGCTGATCTTCGACGGCGATCCGGTCGACGAACCGCGCGGCATGTCGCTGCGCGACCTGCGCCGCAATCTGCAGATGGTATTCCAGGACAGCTATTCGTCGCTGAATCCGCGGCTGCCGATCGAGGATTCCATCGCCTACGGCCCATCGGTCCACGGCATGAGCCGGGCCAAGGCCCGCGCCAAAGCCCGCGAACTGCTGGAAAAGGTCGGACTGCGCCCCGACCTGTTCGCCGGCCGCTATCCGCACGAACTGTCCGGCGGGCAGAAGCAGCGCGTCAACATCGCCCGCGCGCTGGCGCTCGACCCGCGCATGCTGATCCTCGACGAGGCCGTGTCGGCGCTCGACAAGTCGGTCGAGGCGCAGGTCCTGAACCTGCTCGGCTACCTGAAGCGCCACTTCAACCTGACCTACATGTTCATCTCGCACGACCTGCACGTGGTGCGCTACATCTCCGACCGCGTGCTGGTGATGTACCTCGGCCAGGTGGTCGAGATCGGCCCGGTCGAAGACATCTACACCCAGCCGAAACACCCCTACACGATGGCGCTGCTCGCCTCGCGCCTGGAGATCGATCCGGACCAGCGCATCGACACGCCGCCGATCGTCGGCGACCCGCCGAACCCGATCAATCCGCCCTCCGGCTGCCGCTTCCGCACGCGCTGTCCGCTGGCCGAACCGATCTGCGCCGAACGCACCCCGACACTCGGCACCGGCGCCTTCGCCGCAAGCGATCATCGCGCCGCCTGCCACGTCACCAATCCCGTCGCCGGACACTCGTTCGCCGGCCGCAGCCTGCAATCGATCGCCCCATCCGAAATGCCGGCGCGCTTCGCCGAGAGCGCCTGAGGAGGTTGCCATGACAAACGCAATGCCAGGGACCCAATCCGCAGTCCGGCCGCTCGTCGAGGTCAAGGACCTGACCGTCGACTTCGTGTCGCGTGACGCCACCGTCAGGGCGGTGAACGGCGTCTCGTTCGACGTCATGCCCGGCGAGGTCTTGTGCATCATCGGCGAGTCCGGTTCGGGCAAGTCGGTGACCTTGCGCTCGCTGATGCGGCTGCACCCGAAGGCCCGGACCGTCATCGCCGGCCATATGCGGGTCGGCGACTACGACATTCTCTCGCTCAGCGAGAAGGAGATGAACGCGGTGCGCGGCGCCGCCATCTCCATGGTGTTCCAGGAGCCGATGACGGCGCTCGACCCAGTCTACACCATCGGCGAGCAGATTGCCGAGACGGTGATGCGGCACGAGCGTTGTTCGCGCGAGACAGCCGACAAGCGGGCGCTCGAACTTTTACAGATGGTCAAGGTGCCGAGCCCGGAACGCCGGCTGAAGGCCTATCCGCACGAGTTGTCGGGCGGGCTGCGTCAGCGCGCCATGATGGCGGTGGCGCTGTCCTGCCGGCCGACGCTGCTGCTTGCCGACGAACCGACCACGGCGCTCGACGCCACGGTGCAGATCCAGGTGCTGATCGTGCTCAGAAGGCTGCAGGAGGACTTCGGCATGGGGGTGATCTTCGTCACCCACGATCTCGGCGTCGCCGCGCAGATCGCCGACAAGGTGGCGGTCATGTACGCCGGCCGCATCGTCGAATACGGCACGGTGCGGGACGTGCTGCTCAATCCCAAGCACCCCTATACGCTCGGGCTGATGGCTTCGACGGTCAACGGCCAGAAGAAGGGCGAGGACATCGACGCCATTCCCGGCAGCCCGCCAGACCTCAGGGCGCTGCCGCCCGGCTGCTCGTTCGCGCCGCGCTGCCGGCTGGCCGACGCGGCTTGCGAGGCGGATTTCCCCGCGCCGGTCATCCGTGCCGGCGGCCATATGACGCGCTGTTTCAAGGCCAACGGCGAAATCCGCCCGATGGAAGCCGCCGGCATCGCCTGACCGCAACGACCGACGAACGCACGAAAGACAGATCACCATGCCGATCGTCCCCCCGAGGCATCCGGCGCTCGACGAGCGCGCGGTCCGCAAGGGTATTGCCATCATGCTGAGCGGGTTGCTGCTGTTTGCCGTCATGAATGCCATGGTCAAGCAACTGGCCGCGGCCTTCCCGGTCAACCAGATCGTGTTCTTCCGCGGGGCGCTCGGGCTCGTCCCGCTGGCGGTGCTGATGGCTGTCCTCGGCGTCAGGCCGCAGCCGCGCGTCGGCCGCATCGCGCTCAATCTGCCGCATGTGGCGGCGATGACCGGCACGCTGCTATTGGCCTATGTCGCCTTCGCCACCCTGCCGCTCGGCGAGGTGACCGCCATTTTCTTCCTGCAACCGGTACTGGTCGCGGTGCTGTCGGCGCTGGTGTTGCGCGAGACAGTGTCGCTCAAAGTGTGGGCAGCGGTCGGCATCGGCTTTCTCGGCGTGCTGCTGATCGCCCGGCCGAGCGGGATCTCCACCGACATCGGTCTCGTCTACGCCTTGTCGGCAGCCGGCCTCTCCTCGATCACCATGCTGCAGCAGCGGCATCTGGCCGTGCGGCTCGATCCGCTCGAAGTCGTGTTCTGGTTCATGATGCTGTCGGCGCTCGCGCTGCTGCCGAGCCTGTTCGTCTGGTGGGCGGCGCCGACGGCGGAACAATGGCTGCTGCTCGCCGTCATGGGCGTGGTTTCCGGCGTCGGCCAATTCCTGCTGATCCTGCCGCTGAAATTCGCCCCGGCGTCGCGGCTGGCACCGATCTACTACACCAACCTCATCGGCGGCATCGTCGGCGGCTACCTGTGCTTCGACGAGGTTCCGGACACGCCGATGCTCGTCGGCTGCGGCATCGTCGCAGTCTCGACAGCGCTGGTGCTGACCGCAGGACAAAGCCGAACAGCTCGATCGGACCCCGCGGCGGTGCCGCCGGCGCAGCCGCAGCCGACGCTTGCGCCGTCGCTATCTCCGACACCGGCGCTTTCCGCCGCCGCGGTGCTTGCCGCCTCGCCCGAGCTATTCGCCTCGCCCGCCCTCTCTCCCGCCGTCACGTCCGAAACGCCCCACCACAGGAGGAGCGAATGACCAGCTTGCCGCATCCCGAATCCCTGACGTCGATCGCCACGGCCATGGGGATCCATTTCGCCGATGGCGACGCCGAGAGCTTCCTCAGCGTGATGAACCCGTTCTTCGCTGCCGCCGACGACACGCTGAAGATGGTCGACCCCGTGCCGATGGTCGCCTATCCGCGCACGCCCGGCTATCGGCCGATGGCCAACGAGGACCCGTTGAACGCCTGGTATCGCAAGACCTCGATCAAGGGCGCGCCCGAGGGCAAGCTGAAAGGCCGGACAGCGGCGCTGAAGGACAATGTCCTGGTGGCCGGCGTGCCGATGATGAACGGCTCGTCGTTCCTCGACGGCTATGTGCCGGACCTCGACGCCATCGTCGTCACCCGGCTGCTCGATGCCGGCGCCGAGATCACCGGCAAGCTGCACTGCGAATACTTCTGCCTCTCCGGCTCCAGCCACACCAATGCGACGGGCGCCTGCCACAATCCGTGGAAGCGCGGCCATTCGGCCGGCGGCTCGTCGTCGGGCAGTGGCGCGGCGGTGGCGGCCGGCGAGGTCGACATGGCGATCGGCGGCGACCAGGGCGGCTCGATCCGCATCCCGGCCTCGTTCTGCGGCATCGTCGGGCTGAAGCCGACGCACGGGCTCGTCCCCTACACCGGCGTCATGAGCATGGAGGTGACCATCGACCACACCGGGCCGATGACGCGCACCGTCTATGACAACGCGCTGATGCTCGAGGCGATCGCCGGGCCGGATGGCTACGATGTGCGTCAGAACCCCGGATACGTGCCGCCGGACTACACCAAGCACCTCGCAGAGGGGGTGAAGGGCATGCGCATCGCAGTGGTGAAAGAAGGGTTCGGCTTGCCGGAATCGATGCCGGGCGTCGACGCCAAGGTGAAGGCGGCGGCAGCAACGCTGGCCGCGCTCGGTGCCATCGTCGAGGAGGTCTCCTGCCCGATGCACGTCGAGGCCGGCAAGTTCTTCATGCCGATGGCGGCCGAGGGCATGGTGCGGCAGGCCTTCGACGGCAACGGCGTGGCGTCGGGTGCCGACGGCCTCTATTCCGGCTCGCTGATCGACCGCTTCCGCGGCTGGAAGGAGCGCGCCGACGAATTCCCTGATACGGTGAAAGTGTTCATGCTGTTAGGCCGGGCGATGGCCGACATGCATGGCGGCAAGATCTGGTCGAAGGCGCTGAACCTGCGGCGGTCGCTGAAGGACCGCTATGCCCGCTTCCTGCAGGACTACGATCTCCTCCTCATGCCGACGACGCCGATGACGGCGCCGGAACTGCCGCCGGCCGATGCGCCGCGCGAGTTGTACCTGAAGAAGGCGTGGGAAATGCTCGCCAATACCTCGCCGTACAACGCCACCGGTATGCCATCGATCACGCTGCCCTGCGGCTTCCTCGACGGGCTGCCGGTCGGGCTGATGCTGACCGGGCGCTGGTACGACGAAGTGACGCTGTATCGCGCCGCCTATGCCTTCGAGCAGGCGGCCGACTGGAAGACGCTGTGAGATCAGGCAACCGCAATCACGCGCCGCGGTCGGCTTTCCCTGTTGCCGATCGGGGCCGCGCGATGCCGGGAGGACGGGGCGGCTTCGACAGCGAGGCCGCCCCGGGCCTGTCCGGGCCGAGCGCCCGGGCAAACGCTCAGGCTGCAGCCTTGGCAGCCATCAGCGCGAGCAGCCCCTTGATCAGGGTTTTCGGCGAGGGCGGGCAACCGGGGATGCGGATGGCGACCGGCACGACGGTTTCCACTGCGCCAACAACGGCGTAAGAGCCGGCAAACACGCCGCCGTCGATGGCACAGGCGCCGGCCGCGATCACCCATTTCGGCGCGGGCGTGGCATTGTAGGTCCGCTCCAGCGCTTCGCGCATATTGTGGGTGACCGGGCCGGTGACGAGGAGCACATCGGCATGGCGCGGCGAGGCGACGAACTTCAGCCCGAAGCGTTCCAGGTCATAGTAGGGATTGTTGAGCGCATGGATCTCAAGCTCGCAGCCATTGCACGAGCCGGCATCGACCTGGCGAATGGACAGCGAGCCGCCGAAGATGCGGTCGATGCCGTGTTGCAGCTGCCCGGCCAGCTCGGCCAGTTCCGGGTCGTCGGCGTTGGGCGCCGGCTCGGTCAGGGCGCGGGAAAAGGCGTTTTCGAACAAGATCCTGCGCATGGCGTCCCCTACAGATCGTGGCCCGAGTACGAGCAGTTGAAGGACTTGTTGCATAAGGGGAAATCGGCGACGATGTTGCCCTCGATCGCCGCTTCCAGCAGCGGCCATTGCGCCCATGACGGATCGCGCAAGTAGGCGCGCTCGATGGTGCCGTCGGCCGAGATGCGCACCGACGCCAGAATATCGCCGCGGAAGCCTTCCACCACGGCGAGGCCTTCGCATGTGCTCATGATGTGGCCGAGGAGATCCGCGGTGGTGGCGCCCGTGGGCATGCCGGCGAGGATCTGCTCGATCAGATCGAGGCTCTGTTCGACCTCCTTGATGCGGATCCACACGCGGGCATTGACGTCGCCCTCGGTCATGACCGGCACCTCGAAGTGCAGCCGGTCGTAGGGCGCATACGGCAGATCGCGGCGGGCGTCGAACGAGCGGCCGGAAGCGCGGCCGACGAAACCGCCGGCGGAAAACGCTGCGGCGAGCGCCGGATCGAGCCGGCCGGTGGCAACCGTGCGGTCGGCCAAGCTCGCGGTATTGTCGTAGAGCTCGACCAGTTCGGGGAATTGCGCCCGCACCACCTTTATGAGACCGCGCACGGCGGCCGCGCCCTCCTTCTTCAACTCGACCGCGACGCCGCCGGGCTGAATCCCGTCCATCATCAGGCGATGGCCGAAGGCGGTCTCGGCAGTCCTCAGCACCTGTTCGCGCAGCGAGCTGCAGTGTGCCAGCATGATGGCATAGGCCGCATCGTTGCAGACGGCGCCGATATCGCCGAGGTGATTGGCGAGCCGTTCGAGTTCGGCCATCAGCGCCCGCTGCCACTCGGCGCGCGGTGGCGCCTTGACGCCAAGCGCATTTTCCACGGCAAGCGCGAAGGCAAACGAGTAGGCGACGGTCGAATCCCCGGAGATGCGGGCGGCGAGCTTGGCGGCGCGCTCGATGGTGCTGCCGGCCAGCAGCCGGTCGAGCCCCTTGTGCACGTAGCCGAGCCGTTCCTCCAGCCGGACTATCGTCTCGCCGTTGCAGGTGAAGCGGAAATGCCCGGGTTCGATGATGCCGGCATGCACCGGTCCGACCGGGATCTGGTGCAGCCCCGGGCCGGTCGAGTCCAGGAAGCGATAGGGCGGCAAGCCCGGCGCCGCCCCGGCAGCGTCTTCCGCATCGCCAGGCGCGGGCGCAGCGAACGGCCGACCTCCCGGCCAGCGGCCGTGGTCGAGCCAATGGCGCTCGTCGTTGGCGCCGATGGGCTCGAGCCCGAACAGATCGCGGATGGCCCGCTCCGGCCGGCTCGCGACGGCAAGCGCTTTTGCCACCGACGGGAAACGACCCTCAGGACAGGGCAACGTGGCGACGGATACCGTCGCCGGCGTGGTGGCCTCGAGGAAGGCCAGATGCACGGCGCCGGTATCGCCCCACAGCGCCAGGAAGCCCCATTCACCTGCCGCGAGCCGGCCGGCGATATCGCGCCAGTATCCGGCGTCGACTATCCGGCGCGGCCAGGGGTGATGGTGCGCGACGGGCGCGATCTCGGCGAAGCTCATGCAAGACAACTCCTTGGGCAGCCTTCCGATCAGTGCAGCGACGCGGCGATGTGCTGGAACCAGGCGACCAGCGGCGGCGGCAGATAGATGCCGGCGATGATGACCAGCGCCAGATGCGCGATCATCGGCAGATACGAAGCCTTGATCGGCTCGCGCGATCCCGTCGGCTCGCCGAAGGCGACGCTGTGCAGGCGCAAGAGCAGCGCGCCGAAGGCGATGAGCAGGCCGAACACCATCAAGATGGCGAGGATCGGCGAGCGGGCGACGGTCGAGGAGACGATCAGGAATTCGCTCATGAACACGCCGCCCGGCGGCAGGCCGGCGATCGCGGCGACGCCGATGACCAGCCCCCAGCCGAGGAACGGATGGGTGACGGTCAGGCCGCGGATCTTGGCGAGCTGCTGGGTGCCCTTGGCCTGCGCCGCATGGCCGACGGCAAAGAAGATCGCCGATTTCGTCAGGCTGTGCATGGTCATGTGCAAGAGGCCGGCGAAATTGGCGACAGCGCCGCCGATGCCGAAGGCAAAGACGATGATGCCCATGTGCTCGATGGAGGAATAGGCGAACAGCCGTTTGATGTCGCCGCGCCGGTAGAGCATGAAGCCGGCGAAAATCAGCGACAGCAGCCCGAGCGACACCATCAAGGGACCGGGCGCGATGGCGCCGGGATTGGCCGACATGAGGAGCTTGAAGCGCAACACCGCATAGAGCGCGACGTTCAGCAGCAGGCCGGACAACACGGCCGAGATCGGCGTCGGCCCCTCGGCATGGGCATCCGGCAACCAGGCATGCAGCGGCGCCAGGCCGACCTTGGTGCCGTAGCCCAACAAGAGGAAGACGAAGGCGAGGTTCAGCATCGCCGGATCGAACTTCGACACATGCTGGATCAACTCGGTCCACACCATGCCGGAGAGCCCCTCGCCGACCACCGGCCGTGCCGCCATGTAGACGAGGATGGTGCCGAACAGCGCCAAGGCGATGCCGACCGAGCCGAGGATGAAGTACTTCCAGGCCGCTTCCAGTGCCGCCGGGGTGCGGTAGATGCCGACCATGACCACCGTCGTCAGCGTCGCCACTTCGATCGCCACCCACATCAGACCGATGTTGTTGGCGACCAGTGCCAGGTTCATCGCGCCGAGCAGCAGCTGGTACATGGCATGGTAGAAGCGCAGGTGCGACACCGTCAGCCGGCGCGTCTCCAGTTCATGGCTGATGTAGGAGGCGGAGAACGCACTGGTGGTGAAGGCGACGAAGGTGTTCAGCACCACGAAGACGATATTGAGGTCGTCGACCAGGAGGTACGGTCCGGTTTCCGGGCGATAGGCGAACAGGGTCAGAGCCGCGAGGAAGGTAAGAAACGACGAGATGACGTTGATGCGGGCGAGCAGCCGATAGCCTTGCAGGATGACGAGGGCGACGGCGGTAATGAGCGGCAGAGTCAGAATCGCGTAGACGTTGTAGACGATCAAACCGCTCATCTCGCTTCGCCTCTGTAGTCGTCGAGCACCTGCAGATCGACGGAATCGAACCGTTCGCGAATGCGGAACAGGAAGATGCCGATGACGATCAGGGCAATGAGGATGGAAAAGGCGACGCTGATCTCGACCACCAGCGGCATGCCCTTGGCACCGGTCGCGGCCAGGATCAGGCCGTTCTCCAGCGACATGAAGCCGACGACCTGAGAGACGGCATTCGAGCGCGTCACCATCATCAAGAGCCCCAGGAGCACGACCGAGAGCGCGAAGGCGAGATCCTCGCGCGCCAGCGGATCGGCGCCGCCGGTGACCCGCAGCATCACCACCATGGAGAGCGCGACCAGCGCGATGCCGGCCAGCATGGTCGGCACCAGCCGCACCACCGTCTCGACCTCGCGGTGGACGCCGAGCCGGGCGACCATCCGGTGCAAGGCGACGGGAATCGCGACCGCCTTGAAGGCGATGGTGATGCCGGCGGTGATGTAGAGATGCGGCGCATCCTGCACATAGGCCTGCCAGGCGACGGAGAGCGCCAGCACGAAGGCCTGCAGGGCGAAGACATTGAGGAGCGCGTAGAGCCGGTCCTGATAGAGGAGGATGAAGCTGATCAGCACCAGCCCGCCGGCGAAGAGATGCGCAATATCGAAATAAAGTCCGCCCATCGTCTCACAGGCTCCCCGACATGAAGCGCAACAGGGTCGCCAGCAGGCCGAGCATCAGCGCGACGCCGATGAAATCGGGCACGCGGAATACCCGCATCTTGGCGATCGACGTCTCGAATACGGCAAGCGCCACGCCGGCGACCGCCAATTTGGCGAAATAGGCGGCGATGCCGAACACATGTAGGCCGATGCCGGCGCCAACGGGTGCAAGTCCCCAGGGCAGGAACAGGCAGGCGATGAGCGAGACATACAGCAGCAGCTTCAGCTGCGCCGACAGTTCGATCATGGCAAGGTGGCGGCCGGAATATTCCAGCACCATCGCCTCATGCACCATGGTGAGTTCCAGGTGCGTCGCCGGATTGTCGACCGGGATGCGCGCATTCTCGGCGATCGCCACGATGACGAGGCCGATGAGGCCGAGCGCCAGCGAAACGCGCAAGCCGACGGCCGGCGACAGCATGAATTCGGCGACGTAGGAGAGCTGCGTCGAGCCGGCGATCAGCGCCACCGCGAACACGATCATGATCATCGCCGGCTCGGCCAGCGTCGCGAACATCATCTCGCGGCTCGACCCCAGCCCGCCGAAACCCGTGCCGACGTCCATGCCGGCGAGCGCCAGGAAGAAACGGGCACTGCCCAACAGCGCGATGATGGCGATCAGATCGGCAGACCAGGAGAATAATAGCCCGGTAGCGAACGTCGGGATCAGCGCCGCCGCCACCCAGGTCGCGGCGAACACCAGATACGGCACGGCGCGGAACAGCCAGGAGGCGCTGTCGGCCACCACGGCTTCCTTGCCTACCAGCTTGATCAGATCGCGGTAGGGCTGGATGAGCGGCGGTCCCTTCTTCCTGAGGAGCCGCGCCTTCACCTTGCGGATGAAGCCGATGAGCAGCGGTGCGGGGAGAAGCACCAGCAGCATCTGCAGGATCTGGATCGTAAGGTTGCCGAGAATGGTCATGGCATCAGGTCCAGATGGCGAGGGCGAGCAAAAGGAAGACCAGGGCGGCGAACACGAGGCTCAGATACTGCCGGATGGTAAGGAACTGCAGCCTGTTCAGGGCATCGGCGATACCGAAGACGGTGTTGACCACCGGCTGATAGCCGTAATCCCAGATGAGGTCTTTCAGCTTGAGTTCGAAATGCGCCGGCCTGAGATCGCCGGGCCGCGGCATGTCGACGGCTTCCGAGGCGGCAAAGCCGAAGCCGGAGAACACCCGTCGCACCGGCTGGGCAAAGCTCTCCGGCGTATATTGCGTCGCCGGATCGTTCTGCGGGAAACCGCAGTCCCAGGGTGGGGCGATGCGCGTCTGATCCGAGGCGAAGCGGTGGATGATGACCGCCGCCAGCAGCGCCGAGGTGGTGATGAACAGGAACACCAGGAGGCCGTCATAGGACGAGCGGCTCTCGGCGATCGGGGCGATCGCCAGCCAGCCGAGCTGCGACTGGTGGGCCATGGCGGTGCCGAGCAGTTGGCGGACCAAGGGCTCGAGCGCATCGATGACGACGCCCGGAAACACGCCGGCGGCCAGACAGAGGATGCCGAGCGCAGCCATGGCGGTGACGGAGAAGCGATCGACCTCCGTGGCATTGGTTGCGGCGTCGCTCCTCGGCCGTCCGAGGAAGGCGATGCCGAAGACGCGGACGTAGGCCGCGCCGGCCAGCGCCGCGGCCAGCGCCAGCATGGCGCCGACGGCCGGGATCATCAGCTTCAGCGCCCAGGACGAGAGCACCGGGCTCAACAGGATGGCCTGGAACGCCAGCCATTCGGAGACGAAGCCATTGAACGGGGGAAGCGCCGAAATCGCCACGCAGCCGACGAGCATGAACAGACCGGTCATCGGCATGCGGTTGAGCAGGCCGCCGAGGCGGGCCATGTTGCGCTCGCCGGTCGCCGTCAGCAGCGCGCCGGAGCCGAAGAACAGCAGGCTCTTGAACAGCGAATGATTGAGCACGTGGAACAGCGCCGCGGTCAGCGCCAGGGCCGCAGCCGCGCTGTAGCCATGGCTCTGGAAGCCGAGCGCCAGACCGAGCGCGATGAAGATGACGCCGATGTTCTCGATGGTCGAATAGGCGAGCACGCGCTTCAGATCGTTCTGCATCAGGCCGAGGAGTGCGCCGATCACCGCCGTCACCGCGCCGGTGGCAAGCACCGGGATGCCCCACCACCACACCGGCGTCCCGAGCAGGTCGAACACGATCCGCAGGAACCCATAGACCGCGACCTTGGTCATCACGCCGCTCATCAGCGCCGAGACATGGCTCGGCGCCGCCGGATGCGCCAGCGGCAGCCAGACGTGGAACGGCGCGAGGCCCGCCTTGGAGCCGGCACCGAACAGCGCCAGCGCTAGCACCACGCCGGTGGCCGTGCGCTCGGAGGCATGGGCGCGCATGGCGGCAAAGGTGTAGTCGCCGATATCGCCGGCCATCAGGCCGAAGGCCATCAGCAGCGCGAAGGTGCCGATGCTGGCCATGACGATGTAGACGTAGCCGGCGCGGGCGTTGCCGGGTACCTGATGGTGCGACATGACGAGCGCCCAGGAGGCGAGCGACATCATTTCCCACGACAACAGGAAGGCGAAGGCGTCGTCGGCCAGCACCACCAGGTTCATCGCCGCCAGGAAGACGGGATAGAACGGCAGCACGCGCATCGGCTCGTGTTCGTGGCGGCCGTAGCCGAGCGCATAGTAGCTGGCGGCGGCGGCGCCGAAGTCGATGACGACGAGGATGAAGGCGGAGAGCGCATCGAGGCGAAAATTGGCCCCCAGCCAGGGAACGCCGAGCGGCAGGCTCAGCGACAGCCCGGCGGCATTGGCGAGCAGGTGCCAGGCGGCGGCGGCGAACAGCACGGCGGTCACCACCAGCGATCCGCCGTAGATGACGACGGTGCCGGACCGGATGCGACGCGGAAGAAGCGCCGTCAGCGCCAGGACGAGCAGGGCTGCGACGCCAATGAGATAGCCCGGCAATGGCATCAGCGGCATCCTCGCCACAGTCAAAGGCCGCAAAGGGCCGGATGGGATCGAACGCGTGCCTGACGGGCGCGGGCCTGTCGGGCTCATGGTCCGGCCGTTCAGGCAGCCAGCTGGCACAGCGCGAATGGGGGATCCGCGTGTCCGGCCGTCGACCATCTGCAACTAATGGTAGATTAGTCCAGAACGATTCACCCACCGACTCTCCGGGGGCGATCGTGGACGGCGCGGTCAGGCTACGCCGTCAGACCGTCTGGTCAATATGGTAGGTTTCCAAATTCGCAGGAAGCTGACATATGGTCAGCTGCGGCCAGACCGACAGATACACGGGAGCTTCGCTCGCCCTGCCCCCGGGGAAAGTCCGGCGCTCGATCGCGGCCCGCCGGCGCCACGCGAGCCGGACTCAATGCCGCAGCGCAGCCAGCCAGCGCTTCGGTGTTCGGGCGTCAATGCCGCAGCGCGGCCAGCCAGCGCTTCGGTGTTCGGGCGTCAATGCCGAAGCGCAGCCAGCCAGCGCTTCGGCAGGCGGCAGGCGACCGTATAGGCCGGATCGAACACGTTGCCGATGTCGTAGCGCACCACCTGGCCGAGGAGATGGCTGGCCGCCATCGTGTCGAGGCGAAAGTCGCTCGAAAGCCAGGCCAGCATCTCGGTGGTGGCGATCTGCAGCGCCTCGTCGAGCGGACGGGCATTGCCGACGGTAAAGATGTCGTCGGCCGTCTCGCCGCGTGGCCAGGAGATCGTCTTGCCCTTCAACACCTTGACCGTGAACTCGACCTCGAACGACGTCTCGATGCCGGTGCCGACGATCTCGCCGTCGCCCTGGCAGAAATGGCCGTCGCCCAGAAAGAACAGTGCGCCGGGAACAAAGACCGGGAAGTAGACCGTCGTGCCGGGCGCGAAGCGGCGGTAGTCCATATTGCCGCCGTTCGACGACGACGTCGCGGTGGAAAACGCCTGGCCCAGTTCCGGCGCGACGCCGAAGCAGCCGAGCATCGGCTCAAGCGGCAGTTCGAGCGCCTTCAGCGCCGGCGGAGCGTCTTTCAGCGTGGCGATGCCGCGATTGCGCTCGATGTTCCACAGCACGCGGATACGCTTCGGCAGTTCGGCCGCAGCCGTCGGGGTCACGACGTTCGGCGCCACCGGCCCGTGCGTCCAGCCCTCGTCGCGGTTCGGCGTCAGACGGTCGATCGTCACTGCGAGCGTGTCGCCGGCAGCGGCGCCTTGGATGAAGAACGGCCCGGTCATCGGATTGGGCGGTTCGGCCCGCCGTTGCCCGCTGCCGTCGAAG
>JARLIU010000066.1 GCA_031291595.1 Ancalomicrobiaceae bacterium
GTCACCGTCGATCATGTCGATGTCGGCGCGGCGCGTGAACGCGACCATCTCGGCCGTCCACTGCCGCGCTGGAGCGGCTGCCACAGGCTCCAGCCGGGCGAGGTCTTCCTCATGAACCCGACCGTCCCGGACAGCCTGGACGGCCGCTACTTCGGCTCGCTCCCCATCACCTCGATCGTCGCCCGCGCGGTCCCGCTGTGGACCGACGAGGCCGGCGACGGCCGCTTCGTCTGGCGTGCCGCCACCGATTGATCCGCTTCTCAACCCGCCAACCCAGGAGGTTTCCCATGGCGCAGATTGGTCACTTCACTCGCGACAAGTCCGGTTTCACCGGGCGCATCCAAACGCTCTTCGTCTACCGAGACCTTTCCCTCGTTCCGGCCGAATCCTCCGATGCCGAGAATGCGCCCGACTATCGCATCCACCTCGGCGACGGCGATGGGCCGGAGATCGGGGCGGGGTGGAAGCGCACTGGCGAGAAGGCCGGCGAGTACGTCTCGCTCGTCATCGACGATCCCGCGCTGACGCAGCCGATCCGCGCCAACCTGTTCCAGTCCGGCGACGACAAGTCTGCATGGGTGTTGAACTGGAACCGTCCGCCCAAGCGCGCCGAGCGGGACTGACCCCATGCGGCGCGCACTTCTTCTGCTCGCCAGCGTGACGGCGATCGGCATGCCCAGCATCGCCGTCTGCGCTCAGGCGATACCGGCGGCGATACAGGCCGCGAGCGATCCCTATGCCGGTCATATTGCGGAGGCTGCGCGGCGCTTCGGCATTCCGGCGGCGTGGATACGCGCGGTCATGCGGATCGAAAGCCGCAGCGATCGGCGCGCAGTCTCGCCCAAGGGCGCGATGGGGCTGATGCAGCTCATGCCCGAGACCTGGGCGGCGCTGCGCGCTCGCTACGGCTTCGGGCGCGACCCGTTCGATCCGCACGACAACATCCTGGCAGGCGCGGCCTTCCTGCGTGAGATGCACGACCGCTACGGCTCGCCGGGCTTCCTGGCGGCATACAATGCCGGCCCCGGCCGCTATGAGGACTATCGCGATCGGCGTCGTCCACTGCCGCCGGAAACGGTCGCTTATGTGGCGGCGCTCGTCCCTTTTGTCGCGGACGGCGCGATCGATGGGCCTGTCCTGGTGGCGGCCTCCGATCCGTCGTCCTGGACACAGGCGCCGCTCTTCATCACGCGGTCGGCAAGCGCTGAAGCTGCCGACCGGACGCCATCCAAACAGCCGCCGGACGCCAAGCCGCCCGTCGTCGCGGTGCGTGATCTGTCGGCCATCGTGCCCCAGTCCGATGGCTTGTTCGTCGCTCTTTCGGCAACGAGGCCAAAGCCGTGAACCTGCACCGCGCCCGCGATGCCTGTGGCGGCACGGCGTTCAAGATGGCCGCCGCGGGAGGCGTGGGGCGCCTCTCGTGCGATTTCGCAGGCCGGCGCGCCGCAGCGTGCTGCCGGGAAGAAGGAAGGGCGAACAAGGGAGGGGGGCAGAAACCGACCGAACGAGGGCAGGATAAAAGCCGGCAATGTGCGGCGCGGTCGGGGTATTGTTTTTCTTGGGCTTTCTCGCCGTTCCGGCAATGTGCGCCCGATCCGCGCAATGTGCGCGCCGACATCAAGTTATTGCTGGGCCTGTCTTTTCCGCACATTGCCGGAGCCGGCGATGGCGCGTGACAATGATTTCCAGGTCCGGCCTGGCCGCATCCGCTCTTCACGCGCCGAGCGGACAAAACCCTTCATCGCCCAGGCGCTCGCCGCGGCCCAGAAGGCGGGCGGGCGGATCGGCCGAGACGGCTCGATCGGCCGTCGCGTCTCGCGCTTAGGCCGGGGCCGTGTCGCCGCCGTTCAGGCCAACCGGCTCCTCACCAGTCGCTCGCGTGGCGCCGTGGTCAAGGGGCGCTTCCTGCGTCACGCGACGCAGCGCGGCAAGCTCGCCGCCCATCTTGGCTATTTGCGCCGCGAGGGCGTCACCCACGACGGGGAAAAAGCGAAGCTGTTCGGTCCGGGCGTCGACGATGCCGACCCCAAGGACTTCGCCGAGCGCTGCGAAGATGACCGGCACCATTTCCGCTTCATCGTCTCACCCGACGACGCGGTGGAGATGGCGGACCTCAAAGGCTTCACCCGCGATCTGATGGCCCGGGTCGAAAAAGACCTCGGCACGAAGCTCGATTGGGTCGCCGTCGATCACTGGAACACCGAACATCCGCACGTCCACATCATCATCCGCGGGCGTACCGACGACGGCCAGGATCTGGTCATCAACCGGGACTACATCAAGCAGGGCATGCGCGACCGCGCCCAGGACCTGATCACACAGGAGTTGGGACCGCGCACCGATCAAGAAATTCGCCGCACCCTCGAACGGCAGATCGATAGCGAGCGCTGGACCAATCTCGACCGGCAGCTTTCCCGCGACGCTTATCGTTCCGGTGTCATCGACATGGCGCCGCATGCCGATCGCCAGCCCGATGAATTCCACGCGCTGAAGGTCGGTCGGCTGCGGAAACTGGAATCGCTCGGCCTCGCCGATCAGGTCGGTCCGGGTCAGTGGGCGCTATCGGAAAATGCCGAGGCGACGCTGCGCGACCTCGGCGAGCGCGGCGACATCATCAAGCGCATCCACCGTAGTCTGACCGAACGCGGCATCGAGCGCGGCACGGCGAGCTATGTGCTGGCCGGCGAAAGCCTCGACGTCCCGGTCATCGGCCGCTTGGTCGATCGCGGCCTAGACGACGAGCTGAAGGGCTCGGCCTATGCCGTGGTCGACGGCGTCGATGGCCGCACCCACCACGTCAAGCTGCCCGATCTCGACGCCGCCGGCGATAGCGCGCCGGGCTCGATCGTCGAGTTGCGCAAGTTCGATGACGCGCAAGGGCGGCGGCGGGTGGCCCTCGCTGTCCGCTCGGACCTCTCGATCGAACGGCAGATCACGGCGACGGGCGCCACCTGGCTCGACCGACAAGCAATCGCGCGGGAGCCGGCGGCCCTCGGCCAGGCCGGATTCGGCGCCGAGGTGCGCGACGCGATGGAGCGTCGTGCCGAGCAACTCATCGGGCAAGGCCTCGCCGAGCGGCAGGCCAGCGGCATTACCTTCAGCCGCAACCTGATCGATACGCTGCGCAAGCGCGAGGTGCAGGCGCTTGGAGACAAGCTCGCTGCCGAGACCGGCCGGCCGTTCAATTCATCTGCCACCGGCGAGTATGTCGCCGGCACCTATCGGCAGCGCATCGCGCTCGCCTCGGGCCGCTTCGCCATGATCGATGACGGGCTCGGCTTCCAGCTCGTGCCCTGGTCGCCGTCCCTCGAAAAGCAGCTCGGCCGCCATGTCTCCGGCGTCGCCCGCGATAACGGCGGCGTCGACTGGGATTTCGGCCGGAAACGGGGGCTCGGCCTGTGACCAGCCTATCCAACCAGCGACTTCACGAAAGGACCGCCGTCATGTCCGCGACCAAGATCCTCTGGGGCCAGGTCCTCACCGTCTTCGCCATCGTCTTGCTGACGATGTGGACCGCAACGGAATGGACAGCCTGGCGCCTGGGCTTTCAGCCCGAGCTTGGCCGTCCCTGGTTCGAGGTGCTCCACTTCCCGGTCTACCGGCCGCCAGCCTTCCTGTGGTGGTGGTTCGCCTACGACGCCTATGCGCCGTCAATCTTCATCGAGGGCGCCTATATCGCCGCATCTGGCGGCATCACCGCGGCCGCCGTCGCGATCGGCATGTCGGTGTGGCGGGCGCGAGAGGCGAAAAATGCTGAGACCTACGGTTCGGCCCGGTGGGCGCAAACGAAGGAGGTCGAGCAAGCCGGATTGCTCGGACCCGACGGCGTGGTGCTCGGCCGGCACGAGCGCGCCTATCTCCGACATGACGGGCCGGAGCATGTGCTGTGCTTCGCGCCGACCCGTTCCGGCAAGGGCGTCGGCCTGGTCATCCCCTCGCTGCTGACCTGGCCGGGTTCGGCCATCGTCCACGACATTAAAGGTGAAAATTGGCAGCTCACCGCCGGCTTTCGCGCCCAACATGGTCGTGTCCTGTTGTTCGACCCGACCAACGTGAAGTCGTCCGCCTACAATCCCTTGCTGGAGGTCCGCCGCGGCGAATGGGAGGTGCGTGACGTGCAGAACATCGCGGACATCCTGGTCGATCCGGAGGGGAGCCTGGAGAAACGAAATCACTGGGAGAAGACCAGCCACGCGCTCCTTGTCGGCGCGATCCTGCACGTCCTTTATGCCGAGGCGGACAAGACGCTCGCCGGCGTCGCGGCCTTCCTCTCCGACCCGAAGCGGCCGATCGAGTCGACGCTCGCCGCCATGATGAAAACCTCCCATCTCGGCGAGGCGGGCGTCCATCCCGTCGTCGCGTCGGCTGCACGGGAGCTGCTGAACAAATCCAGCAACGAGCGCTCGGGGGTCCTGAGCACCGCAATGTCGTTCCTGGGATTGTACCGCGATCCCGTGGTGGCGGAGGTGACGCGGTGCTGCGATTGGCGCATCGCCGACATCGTCGGCGGAGATCGCCCGACCACGCTATTCCTCGTGGTGCCGCCATCCGACATCAGCCGCACCAAGCCGCTGATCCGTCTGATCCTCAACCAGATCGGCCGCCGGCTCACCGAGGATCTGCAGGCCAAGGCCGGGCGGCGGCGGCTCCTCCTGATGCTCGACGAGTTCCCGGCGCTGGGCCGGCTCGACTTCTTCGAGTCGGCGCTCGCCTTCATGGCGGGCTACGGCATCAAGAGCTTTCTGATCGCCCAATCGCTGAATCAGATTGAGAAGGCCTACGGGCCGAACAACTCGATCCTCGACAACTGCCATGTCCGCGTCAGTTTCGCCACCAATGACGAGAGGACCGCCAAGCGCGTGTCCGATGCGCTCGGCACCGCGACCGAAATGAAGGCGATGAAGAACTATGCCGGCAGCCGGCTGTCGCCTTGGCTCGGCCATCTCATGGTCTCCCGCTCGGAGACAGCGCGGCCTCTGCTGACGCCCGGCGAGGTAATGCAGCTCCCGCCCAGCGATGAGATCGTCATGGTGTCGGGCGTCCACCCGATCCGGGCGAGGAAGGCCCGCTACTACGAGGACGGGCGCTTCCAGGAACGCATTCTGCCGCCGCCCATACTTGCGAGGCCGAAGGCGGCGCGGCCCGACGACTGGAGTTCGCGGCCGTTGCCGCCGCGCCCGGAAATCGCGGAGCCATCCCAGGGCGA
>JARLIU010000067.1 GCA_031291595.1 Ancalomicrobiaceae bacterium
AGGTGGTGCGCTCGTTGGCGATGCGGAAGAGGTTCTGGTTGGGGATGACGATCAGCGTATCGACGCTCTTCTGCAATTCGATGATGCCGCCGTCGGCGACGCGCATGCGGCGCTGACCTTCGAACTGGAACGGCTTGGTCACCACGCCGACGGTCAGGATGCCGTGCTCACGGGCGACGCGGGCGACGACGGGCGCAGCGCCGGTCCCGGTACCGCCGCCCATGCCGGCGGTGATGAACACCATGTGGGCGCCGGAGAGATGATCCGAGATCTCGTCGATCACTTCCTCGGCCGCGGCCGCGCCGACCTCCGGCATCGAGCCGGCGCCGAGGCCCTCGGTCACCGCCACGCCCATCTGCACGATGCGCTCGGCCTTCGACAGGGTGAGCGCCTGCGCATCGGTGTTGGCGACGACGAAATCCACGCCCTTCAGGCCGGCCTGGATCATGTTGTTCACGGCATTGCCGCCAGCCCCACCGACGCCGAACACCGTGATCCTGGGCCGGAGCTCCCGAATATCGGGCATCTTAAGATTCAACGTCATGGCACTCTCGCCCTCTGCTTGCGGTCGGCCGCGCGGCGGCTCCTAACGACTTCGTTCACTCAACTGACGCCAGTGCCGGCTTTGTCGGAGCGTGTTGTTGCCGCGAAACCGGCTCTCCCTTTCGCGGGAAACACGCTCGGCCCGAGGGCGGCCGGCGGGATCGTTCGGCAGGCTTTCGCCTACCAGGCTTCCTTCAACCATTGCCCGACCCGAGCGAGGTAACTTCCCTCGGGAACGAGACTGCGTCCGGCACGCGGACGAAACTGTTCGATCTGTGCGACCTGCGGATAGATCAGCAGACCCACGGCGGCGGAGAACGCCGGTCCCTTGGCCGCCTGCGGCATTCCAGTGATGCCGAGCGGCCGGCCGAGCCGGACGTTGCGCCCGAGGATGCGCCGGGCGACTTCGACGATGCCGGTCAACTGGCTGGCGCCGCCGGTCAGCACCACGCGCTTGCCGACCCGGCCGGCGTAGCCGGAGGCGGCGAGGCGATCGCGCACCAGTTCGAGGATCTCCTCGATGCGCGGCCGGATGATGCGGGTGAGCGAGCCTCTGGGTATGTTGACGATGTCATGGCTGTCATCGCCGACGGACGGCACGCCGACGATCTCGTGGTCGTCGGAAGAGGTGGCGAGCGCCGAACCGTGCAGCGTCTTGATGCGCTCGGCATCGGCCAGCCGCGTCGACAGGCCGCGGGCGATGTCGTTGGTGACGTGATGGCCGCCGATGGCGATCGCGTCGGCGTGGCAGAAATGCCCGTCGGCAAACACGGCGATCGAGGTCGTGCCGCCGCCCATATCGACACAGGCGACGCCGATCTCGGACTCGTCGTCGACAAGCGCCGACAGGCCGGAGGCGTAGGGCGCGGCGACGATGGTCTCGACCGACAGGTGGCAGCGGTTGACGCAGAGTTCGAGGTTGCGGATCGGGGCGGCATCGGCCGTCACCACATGCATATCGACCGACAGTTTCTTGCCCAGCATGCCGCAGGGTTCGGAGATGCCGCGGGTGCCGTCGAGGGCGTAGCCGATGGGCAGCGAATGCACCAGCGAGCGATCGTCGGTGACCGAATGCGCGCCTCCGGCGGCGAGCACGCGCTGGATATCGGCCTCGTCCACCTCCAGACCGGCGACATCGACGGAAGCGCGGAACACTTCCGAGTGCAGCCGACCGGCGGTCAGCGAGACGATCAGCGATTCGATGGTGATGTCGGCCATGCGTTCGGCGGCATCGACGGCGAGCCGGATCGACTGTTCGGCCTGCTCGAGGTCGACCACGACGCCGGATTTCATGCCGCGGGCGCGCTGCATGCCGTAGCCCAGCACGTGCACGTCGTGGGTGCGGCCGGGCAGGATCGATCCGGGCTTCTTCGGCGTCAGACGGGCGATCAGGCAGGCAACCTTCGAGGAGCCGACATCGAGCACCGAGATGATCGACGGCTTCTTGATCGAAAGGGGGCGCATGCGCGGTACGCCAGGGGTGGTGGGCAGGCGTTCGCTCATGTGTCGGACGCCTTCTTCTTGAGGCGCGACTTCATCAGTTCGCGGCGCTGATCGGCGGCGGCGTCGGACAGCCGGATGAGGATGCGGTCGGTGGCGCGCATGTCGATGGCGACGATGTCGCGGTCGAGCAGGCGCTTCGTCTGGTCCAGTTCGGCGACGCGGGCATAGGCCTTCAGCGGATCGTCTTCCGGCAGGCGGATCTCCACGCCGGCATCGGTGATCAGGTTCCAGCGGCGTTCGGCAACGAATTGCGCCGCCTTGATGCGCGATTTCAGCGCGGGCTGGGAATTGAGCAGCGCGACGGCTTCCGCCACATGCAGGTTGGCGCCGGTACCGACGACCAGCGGCAGTTGCGCGTGCTGCGGCTCGAGATTGCTGGTCATCACCGCGCCGGTCTTGTCGACGACGTGCAACTGTCCGTCGTCCTGCCACAGCGCATAGGCGCGGCGTTCGACGAGGTTCACCACCAGTCGGTTGGGATAGACCTTCTTCACCTCGACGTCGGCGACCCAGGGGATTTCGGCGACGCGGCTACGGGCATGTTCGGCATCGAGCAGCAGCAGCGAGGAGTGCAGTCCGACATCGATACGGTCGGCAATCTCCTCCGAGTTCGCCTCGACCAGACCGTTGATCTCGATCGATTCGATACCGAAACCGAGCGCCGACGTCAGACTGTCGAAAAACACCGGCGCCTGGCCGCCGAGCACCATGCCGTAGCCGATGGTCAGGCCAAGAAACGCCACCGCCGCCCAGGTCCCGCGCATCGGCGGCACGTGGGCGCAGGCCCGATCGAAATTCTCCGCAAAGCGGCGCGCCGAGCGAACCATTCGCCCCCAGCGGAAGCCGCTGATCGCGACCTCCTCCGAAGTCGCGAACCGGTCCGATCGCCTATGCCGCCTCAACGATCGCAACTTGCGTCCTCCACCATCCAACCGACGAGATCGACGAAACTCAGCCCCGCATGTCGGGCCATGTCCGGAACGAGAGAAGTTGGCGTCATGCCCGGCTGGGTGTTGGTTTCCAGGCAGACGAGCACTTCGGCGCCCGGCTTCGAATCATCCAGACGGAAATCGCTGCGTGAGACGCCCCGACATCCGAGCGCGCGATGCGCCATAACACTCAGCTTTTGTACATCTTGGTAAATTTTCGGTAAAAGCGGGGCCGGCAACAGATGCTGCGAGCCACCTGGTGCATATTTGGCGTCGTAGCCATAGAAGCTCTCGGACACGGGGACGATTTCGATGATGCCGAGAGCTTCGTCGCCCATCACGGCGCAGGTGAGTTCCCGCCCGGCGATGTAGGCCTCGACCATCACCATGTCGCCGTAAGGCCAATCTTCGCGCAGCAGTTCCTGCGGCGGGTGGCTGCGATCTTGTTTGACGATGATGACGCCGAAGGAGGAGCCTTCCGCCACCGGTTTGACGACGTAGGGAACCGGCAGGATGTGGTCGCGCGCCGCCTCGAACCGGCTGACGACGCGGCTTGTCGCGACCGGAATGCCGATCGACTGAAAGATGAGCTTGGCCTTCTCCTTGTTCATCGCCAAGGCGGAGGCCAGTACGCCTGAATGCGTATAAGGGATTTGCAGCAGTTCGAGCACGCCCTGGATGGCACCGCCCTCGCCGAAGCGGCCATGCAGCGCATTGAAGGCGACATCGGGCTGAAGTGCCTTCAGCGTATCGGCGATTTCGCGGTCGACGTCGAGCCGAGTGACCTGGTAGCCGCCTTGTTCCAGCGCGTCGGCACAGGCGTTGCCGGAGGAGAGGCTGACCGGGCGCTCCGAATCCCATCCCCCCATCAAGACCGCCACATGCTTGCGCTTCGCCACGCCAACCCCCTGAACTTGACTGCTGGAAACGACTTCGAGGTCGCAGTCGACCAATTCGGTTAAGTCGCCATTGGGGTTAATTTACTGCAATCTTTCTTAACAAAGTGCTTCCAAACCGGGCCAGCCCGGCGCAGCAGGGGGCCGACCGGCCAGCCAAAACCACGCATTTGTCGGGATGGTTAACGATGGCGCGCCGGCGTGTCCGCCATGCAACACTCGCTTGGACCATTCAGCCGGCAAGCGCGGTCTTGATTGGGTTGCCGTGTCGCCCAACATGAAGGTGGCGGAATGGGTCCGGCCTTGAAATCTGGCGGACCCTGCCGCGACTGGCCTGATCCTGCTGGAGGCGGTGCGTGCAGACTTCGTCCGGCTATCACCTGTTCGCAACCGAACTCGGCACCTGCGGCATCGCCTGGGGCTCCGATGGCATCGTCGCTACGGCGCTGCCGGAGCGCGATGCGGCGGCATTGGTCGAGCGGCTGACGCGAAAGTCTGGGACCGAGGTGGCCGAACCGCCCGCGTTCGTCGTTCAGGCAATCGCCGAGATCCGGGCGCTGATTGCCGGCGAGAAGCGCGATCTCCGCGACATCGAACTCGACATGCGCGGGCTTGAAGCGTTCGAGGTGGCTGTCTATCGGGTCACGCGGGCGATCCCGCCCGGCGAGACGCTGACCTACGGCGAGGTGGCGCGGGCCATCGGCGAGCCGGGTGCGTCGCGCGCCGTCGGCCGGGCGCTCGGCGCCAACCCGTTTCCCATCATCGTGCCCTGCCATCGCGTGCTGGCGGCGGGCGGCAAGGCCGGCGGCTTTTCCGCCGACGGCGGGGTCGAGACCAAGTTCCGGCTGCTGGCGATCGAGCGGGCACGGCGCGGGGCCGCGCCGACGCTGTTCGACGACGACCCGGCGTTCGTGCTGAAGGCGCCGCGGCGGTAGTGGAGCGACCTTGACATTCGAGTGCCGGCACGTCGCGCGGCGAACTCGAATGTCAAATTCAAAGCTCCACTAGACTCAATGAATTGCTAGTGATCCTGAGAGTCCGACATTTGCGTGTGAGCACGCTGCACGTGGGATGCAAATGTCGGAATCGGACCCCTAGAGCTGGAAGAACGTGTACTTGCCGTCGGTGCCCTGCTTCCAGACGTACCAGACATAGTCGACCGTGGTGCGGTCGCCTTTCTTGTTGAAAGAGATGTCACCGATCACCGTATGGAAGGCCATGCCGGAGTGCATGGCGTCGGCGACTTTCTTGGGGTCGAGCGACTTGGCAGTCTCGGCCGCCTGCTTGAAGATCTGCACGGCGGCATAGGAATACAGCGTATAGCCGGCCGGTTCGAAGTTCTTGGCCTTGAAGGCGGCGGTGACGGCTTTGGCATTCGGGTTGTTGCGCGGCTCCGGCCCGAACGACATCAGCGTGCCGGCGACGCCTGGCCCGCCGATGGCGGCGAACTCGTTGTCGGTGATGCCGTCGCCGGAGATCATCACGGTCTTCAGTCCCTGGTCGCGCATCTGGCGGACGATCAGCCCGCCCTCGGTGTGCAGCCCGCCCCACATCACGTAGTCGGCGCCGACCGCCTTCAGCTTGGAGACGATCGCGGCATAGTCCTTCTCGCCGGTGTTGACGCCCTCGTAGAGCACTTCCTTGAGGCCGAACTTGTGCATGTTGTCGAGCGCGGCGTCGGCCAGGCCCTTGCCGTAGGTCGTCTTGTCGTGGACGACGGCGATCTTCTTGTCGCTCAACTTATCGCGCGCCAATTCGGCCCACAGCAAGCCCTGCTGGTCGTCGCGGCCGCAGACGCGGAAAGCGTTCCACAGCTTGCGTTCGGTCACCATCGGGTTGGTCGCCGAAGGCGTGATGAAGAGGATGCCGTTCTCGGCATAGACGTCGGAGGCGGGGATGGTGACGCCGGAATTGAAGTGTCCGACGACGAATTTGACGCCGTCGCCGACGAATTTGTTGGCGACCGAGACGCCTTGCTTGGGGTCTGAGACGTCGTCGCCGGTCTCGATGACGATCTTCTGACCGAGGATGCCGCCGCTAGCATTGATGTCGTCCGCCGCCTGGGTGACGCCTTGCGACAACTGTGCGCCGAAAGCGGCGTTGGCGCCGGTGATCGGTCCGGCGATGCCGATCTTGACGTCCGCCCGGGCGGTGCCGGCCGCGATCAGCGCCGCGGACACGACAACGCATTTCAGCAGGAACGAATTCATGCTAACCTCCTAATCGGCGTTTACGAGTTACGGGCCGAGGCTAGCATGCGGTCTTAACCAGTCAAGAGAAGAATGATGGTTAGTTTGGACTCTCCGTCGCGCGCCGGATCGCTTGCCCTCGTCGGCGGCGAACTGGCGCTCGATTTTGCCAACACATCTTCGGGGCGAGGCACGTCCGGCCATCTCGAACACCTGCGTCGGGCGGAGGATGTCGCAGATTGGGCCGGTCATGCGCGGGTGATCCTGCCGGATGATGCGGACTGGCTGCGCGGCAGGGTCGGCGGCGACGGCGCGCTCGCCGAGGATCTGTTGGGCTCGGCGCTCGACCTGCGCGAGCACATCTACGTCATCGCCTCGGAGCTGGCGGCAGGTCGCCTGGCGCCGCAACCGAGCATCGACAGTCTGACCAAGGCGCATGCGCGCTGCGTCGGAAAAGCCCACCTCAAGCCGTTTGAGCGGCAGTTTTTCTGGACTTGGAGCCCGCGGCAGGATCCGGTCGAGGCGGCGCTCGGGCCGGTGGCGCTGTCGGCGATGACGACGCTGATGCAAGCCGATCTGACGCGGGTCAAGCAATGCCAGGGCGAGAAATGCGGCTGGCTGTTCTTCGATACGACCAAGAACAAGAGCCGGCGCTGGTGCGAGATGGAGGTCTGCGGCAATCGGGCCAAGCAGAAGCGCCTGACCCAGAGGGCGCTCAAGTGCGACTGAGTCCAAGTCCGGTGGCCGGGGACGCCCTAGTGGTCCGATTCCGACATTTGCATCCCACTTGCCGCGCGCTCATACGCAAATGTCGGAATCCCAGGACCACTAGCAATTCATTGAGTCTAGTGGAGCTTTGAATTTGACATTTGAGTAAGGCCGCGCAGTTCGGTGGGACTCAAATGTCAAATTCGCTCCACTAGTCCCGCGGCATCAGATTGTACGGTGCTTGCCAGCCGTCGAGCGCCTTGATGCGCTCGCTCCAGGCGACGATGTTGGGGAACAGCGCGCGCGTGTCGAGGCCGGTTTCCTCGGTGTAGTAGACGTAGCCGGCGAGCGACAGGTCGGCGATGGTCGGCCTGCCGCCGACGAGGAAGTCCGCGCCGGCCAGATGCGTGTCGACGATCTTCCAGGCGGCGGTGACGCGGCCGCGCAAGAACTCATGCACCGCCGGATCGCCCTGGTGCGTCAGGCCGACCTGGAAGCGGAGCGTGGCGTAGTAGCTGGTGAATTTGTGATTGTCGTAGAGGATCCAGCGCAGGATCTCGCGCCGCTCCTCTGGGTTGTGCGGGCCGAACTTGCCGGTCCGTTCGGCGAGATAGTCGAGAATGACGCCGGATTGGGTGAGTTTCAGTGCCCCGTGTTCGAGCACCGGGGCTTCGCCCATCTCGTTGAAGCGGACGCGCCAGTCGGGATCGCGCGTACCGCCTTTGAAGAAGGGGACGAACACCGGCTCCCAGTCGCAGCCGCACAGCTGCAGCATCAGCGCCACCCTGTAGGAATTGCCGCTTTCACCGAAGCAGTGCAGTTTGAATTCGGCCATGTGGAGGCTCCGGTTCAGTTGTGAGTCCTCGCCATTCGTCATTGCGAGGCGAAGCCGAAGCAATCCAGAGTCTTTTCCGGGCCTTCTGGATTGCTTCGGCTTCGCCTCGCAATGACGGCGAGGGGCTATTTGCATCAACGCGGCGGTGCTGGTCACAGCGGCGCGGTGGCGGCTTGCAGCCAGTGGCGCGCGGCGTCGTCGAGATGGGGGGAAAGCGCGGCATCGACGCGGGCGTGGTAGGCGTCGATCCAGCCGAGTTCGGCGTGGGTGAGGAGTTTCGGTTCGATCAGCCGGCGGTCGATGGGGGCGAGCGTCAGCGTCTCGAAGCCAAGCATCGGCCTTTCGCCGCCGTCGATCGGCTCGGGCGGCGTGACCAGCACCAGGTTTTCGATGCGGATGCCCCACTCACCGGTCTTGTAGTAGCCCGGCTCGTCGGAAATCACCATGCCCGGCTCGAGCGCGACGCTGGCGCGTTTGGAGATGTTCTGCGGCCCCTCGTGCACCGACAGATAGCTGCCGATGCCATGGCCGGTGCCGTGCATGTAGTCGAGTCCGGCCGACCACAGCGATATCCGCGCCAGCACGTCGAGCTGATGTCCGGTGGTGCCGGCGGGGAAGCGCGCCGCGGCAATGGCGATCATGCCCTTCAGCACGCGGGTGAAGCGATCGCGCATCTCGCTCGAGGGCATGCCGACGGCGATGGTGCGGGTGACGTCGGTGGTGCCGTCGCGATACTGCGCGCCGGAATCGACGAGGAACAGGCTGTCGCGATCGAGCGGCCGGTTGGTCGCCCGGCTGGAATGATAATGCACGATGGCGCCGTTCGGCCCGGCGCCGGAAATCGTGTCGAAGGAGACGTCGAGCAGCCGGCCGCGCTCGCCGTCAAGGCCGGAGCCGGTCTCGGCGCGGAAGCGTTCGAGCGCCTCGCAGGCGGCGATCTCGTCGAGGCCGCCGCCCGGCGCCTCGGCGTCGAGCCAAGCGAGGAAGCGGACAAGCGCCACCCCATCGCGGAGATGGGCGGCGCGCATGCCGGCGATCTCGGCCGCGTTCTTGATGGCCTTCGGCTGCCGGCACGGATCGTCGGCCTCGATCAGTCGGGCACCGGCGGCCGTCAAGCGGCTGGCGATCGCCGCCGACACCCAGTTCGGGTCGACCATCACCACCGTTCCGGCCACGCCGAGACGATCGAGCGAACCGGGCAGGTCTGCCGGCTCGCGCACGTCAGCGAGTTCTTCCAGGTAGGCGCGTTCGAGGTTGCCGAGCTTCCTGCCGTCGATGAACAGACTCGGCCGGCCGCTGGCCGCCAGAATCGCGTGGCTCAACGGCAGCGGCGTATGCGGCACGTCGGAGCCGCGGATGTTGAACGCCCAGGCGATGGAATCGGGCTGGGTCAGGATCGCGGCAGCGGCCTTCTTTTCAGCGATTGTCTCGGCCAGCCGCGCCAGCTTGGCGGCGGCTTCCTCGCCGGAGAATGCCATCGGCTGCAGGCTGACCCGGCCGGTCGGGGGGGCCGGGCGGTCGGTCCAGACGGTGTCGATCGGATTGGGGGCGACCTGCACCAGCGCGGCGCCTGCCGCGTGCACCGCTTCGGCCAGCCGCTTCACCGCCGCCATCGTGTGCAGCGACGGGTCGTAGCCGATGCGGTCGGCGGCCGAGAGATGCGCCTTCAGCCAGTCGTTGACCGGGGTTTCGTCGATCGACACCGGCTCGATGTGGCCGGTGTCGACCTCGGCGCGCACCTGCAGCGTATAGCGGCCGTCGACGAAGACGGCGGCGCGCTGTTTGAGCACCACCGCCGTGCCGGCCGAGCCGGAAAAGCCGGTGAGCCAGGCGAGCCGCTCGGCCGAAGCCGGCACATATTCGCCCTGGTGTTCGTCGGCGCGCGGGCAGATGAAGCCGGTCAGCCCGAGACGGGCAAGCTCGGCTCTGAGGAGGGCGAGGCGGGCCGCTCCCTTCGAGGGGTCGGCGTGGGTGTCGAAGCTCTGGAACATGCGGCAAGATTAGGCCGGGGGAGGGCCCGGAGGCAAGGGAGGGTAGCTGTCACGCCTTTCCCCGCCCCTTCTCCAACACCAGCGCCATCCAATCGTCCTCGATGATCGACCACGACAGATACAGCCCCTGCAGCCGATAGGCGGCGAGCACGCGGGCGGCATCGGATAGTCTCAGGCCCGACAAGATGAGCGTGGCTTTCGGCGCCAGCGCCAAGGCGATCGGCCGGGCGAGGCGCATCAGCGGGCGGGCGAGGATGTTGGCGACCACCAGATCGTAGGGCGCGCGCTCCCGGATGCGGCGGTGCGCCATGCCGTTGGCGGTCAAGGTCTCGACGAAGGCGCCGACGCCGTTGAAATCCGCGTTGCGGCGGGCGATGGTCACGGCCACGGGATCGACGTCGGTGGCCAGAACCTTGATGCCCTGCAGTTCGGCGATGGCGATGGCAAGCAACCCGGTACCGGTGCCGAGGTCGAGCGGGCGAAAATAGCGCCGGACGGTCAGCAGCCGGTCGAGCGCCGCGAGGCAGACGCGGGTCGTGGCGTGATGGCCGGTGCCGAAGGCGAGTTCGGCATCGATCTCGATGGCGCGGGCATTCGGCGGCACCTTGCCGCGGTCATGGCTGCCATGAACGAAGAAGCGGCCGACCGGCACGGGCCGGCGGATCTCCTCCGACAACGCCACCCAGTTGGTGGCGTCGTCGAGCAGCGTCACGGTCAGCTCTTCGGGAACCTCGGCCCCCAGCGCCTCGCGCACCTGTGCCTCGGCCTCGCCCAGGTCGCTGTCGAACACGATGGTGTCGACGGTCCAGTGGCCGGAGTAGGGCGGCGTCTCCTCGCGCGTCACCGGGTAGCCTTCCCATTCGAAGGCTTCCTCCAGCATGTCAGCGAGGCGTTTGGCTGTCGCGCGGTCGGCGGCGAAGCGAACTTGGCAGGTCGGCATGGCGTGATCAGATCCCGGTTGCCGGCGCTCGAGCCAGACAGGGCTTGGCAAACACGAGCGCGGACCACTCCTTTGCCCGCAATCGCCTGCCGAACACAAGGCCGTGCCGACGATAGACTGCGATCAGCCGGCGTTCTTCGCCCTGTCTGAGCCCCGCGATGATCAGGGTTGCGCCCGGCGCCATCGTGGTGACGATGCCGGCTGCCAGTTCGGAAAGCGGATCCGGCAGGATGTTGGCGAGTACCAGATCGTAGGGCGCGCCGGCGCGGATGGCGGCGTGCGACAGCCCATCGGCGAGCGCGATGCGCAGGTGGGAGCCGACCGCATTGCCGGTTCGGTTGAGCTCGCTCATGCGCACGGCGATGGCAGCAATGTCCGAGGCGGTGATGGCGGCGGCGCGCAGCACCTTGGCTGCGGCAAGCGCCAGGATGCCGGTACCGCAGCCGAGATCGAGGATGTGATTCGGCCGGTGCACCTTCAGTTCAGCGTCGAGCGCGGTCAGGGCGAGTTGCGTCGAGGCATGATCGCCGGTGCCGAAGGCCGTCGAAGCCTCGATGACCAGGTCGTGGCGGCGAAGCTCGTCCGGCTGCGGCTTGTTGTGCTCGCCGAACACGCGGAAGCGGCCGGCGACGATCGGCGGCAGACTGTCGAGACTGAGATCGGCCCAGTCGGCACCATCGAGCGGCCGGAGCGCCATTGCGGCGAGTGCGGCGAGGATGTCGTCGGCGCTGACGGCGTCCGCTTCGGCCAGGATCGCGGTCACGGCATCCGCCAGCCGCTCGGTATCCGGCGCTTCGGCGAAATAGGCTTCCAGCCCCCAATGACCATCGCCCTGATCGAAGGCGCCGGCGGCATCGGCGGCGAGCAGTTCGCCCTCGGTCAGCGCGTCGGCCAGCGCCGTCGCCACCCGTTCGGGCGCTGTCAGGGTGAGAAGATGGGTGGGCATGGCGGTACTCTCTGGCCGGAATGGCAGCGAGCCTTCTTGCCCCCGGCAGGACCGGAGAGCAAGCGCGCGATATCCGATCAGGGAGAGGCGGAGGGCACCGGCGCGGCCGGACGGTACGCCGGTGCCGGGCACTCAGCGGCCGTAGGTCGCGGTCAGCGTCGCTTTGGCGAGCATATTGAAGTGTGTCATGAAGCCGATGAGGGCGGCCGAGGCGTTGGCGTCGGCCTCCAGCTTGTCCACCTTCATCGCGTAGACCGAGAAGATGTAGTGGTGCGGCTTGTCGCCGGATGGCGGGCAGGCGCCGCCGAAGCCGGCAACGCCGAAGTCGGTGCGGCTCTCGACCGCTCCGGCCGGCATGGACTTGGGCGATGCCGCTGTCGCCAGCGCATGCACCGACGCCGGAACATTGAACACCACCCAATGCCACCAGCCCGAACCGGTCGGGGCGTCCGGATCATAGGCGGTGACGACGAAGCTCTTGGTGCCGGCCGGCTCGCCAGACCAGGAAAGTTGCGGGGAATGGTTCTCGCCCGAGCAGCCGAAGCCGTTGAAGACCTGGGCCGCCGTCAGCGGCTTGCCTTCGGCGACGTCAGTGCTGGTAAGGCGAAAGTCGCCCGCCTCGGCACTGCCGAGACAGGCGATGACGGCGACGGCTGATGCAAGGATATGGGTGGATCTCATCGTGGCTTCCTCCATTGGGGACCGCCAGAGGATGCTACTCGGCGGCTGGAAGTGCTGCGCCGATTTGATCGACTTCTGTGCTGAAACGCGCAATCTCGCCGCCGGATCCGCGGATTTCGCGTGGCGCCAGGCCGAAACGGGCGCGAAACCGGGCGGCAAAGCGCGACGGCGAGTCATAGCCGGCCATCAGCGCGATCTCGGTGATCGGCAGCCGGCTCGTCTGCAACTGGTCGAGGGCGCGGCTCAGCCTGGCGTCGGCCAGAATCTTTCCGGCGGACGTGCCCTCGGCGGCCAGGTGCCGGCGCAGGCTCGACTCGCTCATGGCGAGGCGACTGGCGATCTCGCCCACCCGCCAGTCGCGCGCCGGGTCGGCAGCGACGATGCGGCGTACGCGCGAGGGCAGGGCATTGTTTTCGATCATGATCGGGCTGAGCCCTTCCGCCCGTGCCCAGACCAGGAGTTCGGCGACGCGGTGATCGACGACGGTTTGCGGCAGCGTGTCCGCTGCGTCGAGCGCCGCAATCGCGGCCTGCAGGCTCGCCTCGATCGCCGGGCCGACGCGCAGACTGCCGAAGGCGGTCGACCCGGCTGTCGTGCCGGCCTCGACCAGATCGGGCGCGAAGACGACGACATCGGCCTCATAGGCTCCGAGGCCGTCAGGCGTATTGGCGACGTCGGCATGGACGCCGCCGGACAGGACGACGCATTCTCCCACGTCGGCCGTGACCGTGCACTCGCCGATGGTGATCGTCTTGTGGCCGCGGCGGACCGCAATCAGCAGCGGCTGCGCCAGATACAGTCGGCGGAAGCGGGCGCCGCTCGATTGCCGCACCCGCGCATGCATCGAGGACGTCGGGCTATCGGCGACCGGCAGGCTCGGTAGAGGGTTGACCATGGTCGTCCGCCGTCGGTCGGAGAATGGGGCCTGTTCGAATTGGCGCGGGCGGAGCCGCGTGTCAAGCCAGGAGCCGGGTTCGATCGGGACCGGCGCTTGCCTCGACCGCCGCGCTGACCTATCAGCTGACGGCCCGGTCGCCTGGACGGCTCGCATCGCGTCCGGCAGGATCCCCCGCATCATGGAAGAGACGCCCTATCCGACCGATTGCAGCCGCTGCCAGGCGCTTTGCTGCGTCTATCCGGCCTTCGACAAGTCCGACATGTTCGACCTCGACAAGGCCGGCGGCGAGCCCTGTCCGAACCTGCGCGCCGACCATCGCTGCGCCATCCACGACGGGTTGGCGACGCGCGGCTTTGCCGGCTGCGAGCTGTACGATTGTCTCGGTGCGGGCCCGAGGGTCGTCGCCATGTCCGATTTCGCCGGCCGCTTCTGGCGCGACGACGAGGCGACTGCAACCGCGATGTTCACTGCCTTCCGACGATTGCGCGACGTGCACGCCCTGGCCGAACTCCTCGCCACAGCGAAGAGGCTGCCGCTGTCGCCGAACCAGGGGCGCACTGTGGCGCGGTTGCTCGAAGCGCTCGATCTCGACCGCAATTGGTCCGGCCCGATGCTCGAACACATCGAGCGCTCCGGGCTCGGATCGGAGATCCGGGCTTTCCTCGTTACCTTGCGCGGCGTGGCGGGGCAGCCGGGGAGGTAGGACCGTCTACTTCGGCACGCTGTCGAGGTGCGGCAGCAGCTGCACGCTTTCCTGCTCATTCGGATCGGTGCGGGCGATGATCGCCAGGCACGGCTCCGTGTCCGACAGATTATACGGCCGGTGTGGCATGCTCGCCGGAATATAGACATAGTCGCCGGCGCGGGCCTCCATGTAAAGTTCGAGGTTGTCGCCGTAGTTCATGGCGCTGTCGCCCGACAGGATGTAGATCGCGGTTTCGTGGTTCTCGTGCAGGTGCGCCTTGGCCACCGCTCCGGGCGGGATCGTCACCAGCTGCATATGGATGCCATGCGAGCCGACCATTTCGGCCGAGATCGCCGGAGAATAGGTGAAGCCCTGCTTGCCGACGAAGGGGCTCGCCGCCTTCATCACCACGCAGGTGGGTTTTGCCGAAACGCCGCCGTCCGCCATCGCTCGCCTCCTGGGTCATCCGTCATTGTGCGGATGGTAGCAGCGGAGGGCGGCGATTTCGAGGGGAGGGTAGATCGGCTTTGCGCGAGGGCGGCAAAGCAATCCGGAAAGCTGCAGACACCGGCCGGATTGCTTCGCTCGGGCTCGCCGGGACAGGGAAAGGCGAGTAGGGGGCGTCGGCGATCAGTTTGGCCAGCAGCGCTTGCCTTCAGGGCCGATGTGATAGCCGCGCGGGCAGAGGCGGTTGTGGGCATAGGGGTGGCAGACGCCGTGTGGGCCGCGCCAGAAGCCTGCGCCGCAGCGCTCGGCAGCCTGGGCGGTCGTGCCGCCGGTCACGGCAGCGAGCACGGTGGCAACAGCTAAAATCCTGGACAACATGATTAATCTCCCGGTTGATCGAAATGAAGACATCGCGAGATGTCGCCGCAGCAAAATCGTAGCCGATCTGCCGTAGGCCACAAGTGAAATTGCGTACATGTTGAAATGATGAACCCGCACCGACAGCAGGTTGTCCCGACGTCAAAAGATGTCAGCTATTTGTTATTTGTCGGCTGCATCAGGGTGTCGAAATCAATGACTGAACTAAACATAACAAAAACATAACAAATGTCTGGATTGAGCCTGAATACTGCTTTGCGCTACTGCTTCTTGACGAATTCTTCCATCACCTTCTTCCGGCCGGCGCGGTCGAAGTCGATGGTCAATTTGTTGCCCTCGACCTCGGCGATGCTGCCGGCGCCGAACTTGTCGTGGAACACGCGGTCGCCCGACGCAAAGGCGGACTCGCCGTCGGAAATGGACTTGGCCACCAACTGTCCGTCGAGCACGCGGCCGAGCTTCTTCTCGCGGATCGGGTTGCCCCAGCGGTCGGTCAACGGCTTGGAGTAGCCGCCGGAAAATGTCGACTGCCGGCGCTCGCCGAAGCCGGAGCCTCTGGTCTCGCCACCCCGGCCCGACCCGGCAGCGGCCTCATGGATTTCATCCGGGGGGCGCTGGTCGAACTCGAAGTCCGCTTCGCGCCCGCCGCCGCGCCCCGCGCTGCCGGACTTCAATCCCTGCGCGCGCTGCCAGCCCGGCGTGGAGTATGGGGAGCCGAAGCTGGCCATCTGGTCGAACCGGCTGGCGCCGTAGCCGCCGCGCCCGCCGTAGCCGCCGGACTTGGCCTCGGCGATGGCGACATGGGCGTCCGGCAATTCATCGAGGAAGCGCGAGGGGATCGACGACGACCAGGTGCCGTGGATGCGGCGGTTGGAGGCGAACCAGATGACAGCGCGCTTCTTCGCCCGGGTGATGCCGACATAGGCGAGCCGGCGCTCTTCCTCCAGCCCGGCCTTGCCGCCCTCGTCGAGGGCGCGCTGGTGCGGGAACAGACCCTCCTCCCAGCCGGGCAGGAAGACGGTGTCGAATTCCAGCCCCTTGGCCGAGTGCAAGGTCATCAGGTTGACCGCATCCACCTCGTTCTGACTGTCGACGTCCATCACCAGACTGACGTGTTCCAGAAACGCCGGCAGCGTCTCGTAGGGCTCCATCGAGCGGATGAGTTCCTTCAGGTTTTCCAGCCGGCCGGGCGCATCGGCCGAACGGTCCTGCTGCCACATGTCGGTGTAGCCGCTTTCGTCGAGGATCAGCCCGGCGAGTTCGGTCATCGGCAGCGTTTCGAGCAGGGCGCGCCAGCGGGCGAAACTGTCGGTCAGGCCGCGGAGCGAGGTACGGGCGCGCGGCTTCAGGTCCTCGGTTTCGGTCAGCATGGTGGCCGCCATCAGCGCCGGCACCGAACGGGCGCGTGCGGCCAGCGCGATCTGCTGGATGGTGGCGTCGCCGAGGCCGCGCTTCGGCACGTTGACGATGCGCTCGAAGGCGAGATCGTCGGCCGGCTGCACGGTGACGCGGAAGTAGGCGAGCGCATCGCGGATCTCGGCGCGTTCGTAAAAGCGCGGGCCGCCGACGACGCGATAGGGCAGCCCGAGCGTGACGAACCGGTCTTCGAACTCGCGCATCTGGAACGATGCCCTGACCAGAATGGCGATCTGGTTCAGCGCATGGCCCTGGCGCTGCAAGTCCTCGATCTCGGCGCCGATGGAGCGGGCCTCTTCCTCGGAATCCCAGGCAGAGGCGACCGCCACCTTGTCGGCGTCGGCGTCGGTCTTTTCGGTGAACAGCGTCTTGCCGAGCCGGCCCTCGTTGTGGGCGATCAGATGCGAGGCCGACGCCAGGATGTGGGTGGTGGAACGATAGTTGCGCTCGAGACGGATCACCTTGGCGCCGGGAAAATCCTTCTCGAAGCGCAGGATGTTGTCGACCTCGGCGCCGCGCCAGCCGTAGATCGACTGGTCGTCGTCGCCGACGCAGCAGACGTTCTTGGTCTGCAACGCCAGCAGCCTGAGCCACAGATACTGCGCGACGTTGGTGTCCTGATACTCGTCGACCAATATGTAGCGGAAGCGGCGCTGGTAGTCGGCAAGCACATCCGGGTTGTCGCGCCAGATCTTGATGACGTGCAACAGGAGGTCGCCGAAGTCGCAGGCGTTCAGCGTCTTCAGCCGCGCCTGATAGGCCTGATAGAGCGCGCCGCCCTTGCCGTTGCCGAAAGCGCGCGCTTCCAGAGGCGGGATCTGGTCAGGGGTCAGGCCCTTGTTCTTCCAACTATCGATGAAGATCGCCAATTGCCGCGCCGGCCAGCGCTTCTCGTCGATTTCAGCGGCCTGGATCAGCTGCTTCATCAGCCGCAGCTGGTCGTCGACGTCGAGAATGGTGAAGTCGGACTTGAGGCCCACCAGTTCGGCGTGGCGGCGCAGCACGCGGGTGCCGATGGCGTGGAAGGTACCGAGCCAGGGCATGCCCTCGACCCGCTCGCCGACCAGCGCGCCGATGCGCTCCTTCATCTCGCGCGCCGCCTTGTTGGTGAAGGTGACGGCGAGGATTTCCGACGGCCGGGCAAGGCCCTGGGCGAGGATATGGGCGATGCGGGTGGTCAGCACCCGCGTCTTGCCGGTGCCGGCGCCGGCGAGCACGAGGACCGGGCCCTCGGTCGACAGAATCGCCTCGGTCTGCTCGGGATTGAGGCCCTTCAAGTAGGTGTCGACCGCAGGCAGGCGGGCTGCGGCGGCGCGCGCGGCAATGCCGCCGGGGCGAGGGGCGGGCGGTGCCGGCTCGGACCGCGACGGGGCAATGGAGCG
>JARLIU010000068.1 GCA_031291595.1 Ancalomicrobiaceae bacterium
CCTGGACCTACAGCATCCGGGACAAGGATTTTGATTTCCTCGCGGCCGGCGAGACGCTGACGCTGACCTATATGGCGGAAGTCGATTCGAATTACGCGGGCGGCAATCTCGCGACCCTTGTGCCGTTCACGATCACGATCACCGGCACCAACGACGCCCCGGTGATTACCACGGGGCCGGAGAAAGTCGCGTTCATCAACGTCGGCACCGGCACGCCCGGCCCCAATTTGCCGCCTGCGGGCCCGACCACCAACAAGCTGACATTCAAAGACCCGGATCTGACCGATACCCATACGGTTTCCACGCACCTGACGGCCGCGACGCTCTCCGGAACTGGCATTGCGACGCTTGATATGCAGGCGCTGGAAACGAAATTCCCTCGCCCCATGGGGGTTTTCGAGAGCGCCCTCTCCGCAACCGTGACAACCGACAGCTCTGGAACGGGTATCGGAACCATCACATGGACGCTGGCCGACATTTCATCTTACTACGCCGATATCGTGCCCGCCGGAGAGACGCTTACACTCACCTATTCCGTGACGGTGAAGGATTCGCAGGGGGCGACCTCCAGTCAGAAGGTCATCGTCACGATTACCGGTTCAGAACCGCCGGCCGTCGTCTGGGTTGAAACGACGGCCACGGCTCCGACGGACTGAGCACCAGGGGACTGGAACGGTGCGAACAACTGGGAAACCGGAACCGTTCCAACGGCCAGCGACGATGTCATTATCATCACCAATCAGCTGCAAGGGCAGACCCCGCTTTATCCGGTCACGATCAAGTCTGTGGCTGATGGAGGCGTTGCGGCGTCCGCCAATTCGCTGACGATGAATGATTACGGGACGTTATTCACCAATTCGCCGACGCTGATCAATTACAATAGCCTGACCGTTGGCGCAGGGGGCATCAGCCTAAGCGCCGACGCGATCCTCGAGAATTTCGGAAATCTCAGCGTCGGTGGCCTAGTGGAGATTCTGCAGGAGGCCAGTCTGCAGAATAGCGGCCTGATTACGCTTGCCCAGGGCGGCGACTTCCTTGGCACAAGCTCGATTACGAATTCCGGTACAATCGAAGTCGTTGGCGGCACGCTCGATGTTGATGTCGCGATCGCCAATTCCGGCGGCGTTATTCAGATCGATCCCGGCGCTACGCTGAAGCTGAACGGCGCCGCCATCGATGGCGGCATCATCACCGACAACAACACGATCGACGTCACCGGCAACAGCAAGATCGACGATGGCGCCGCGCTGAATAACGGCGCGGCAACGGTCGAGTCCGGCGTGACGCTGACGCTGGATGGCATGACGGTGAATGGCACCGCCATCACCGACAAGGGCATGATCGTGCTCGACCACACGGTGAAGCTGACCGGGGGCGCCACCCTCGAGGGCGCCTCGGGTTCGGCGCTGGGGACGATCACCAACAACGGTACGCTGGAAGTGGCCGGGGCGGCCGAACTGCTCGACGACACGCTGACCAATACCAGTGGCATCATCCAGGTCGACAGCGGCGTGATCCTGACGCTGGATGGCACCACCATCACCGGCGGCAGCATCACCGACACCGGCACGGTCCAGGTCGACAGCGGTCAGACCCTGACACTGGACGGCGTCGCGCTGAGCGGCGGGACGATCAGCAATCTCGGCACCATCGAGATCAGCGGCACCGGCAGCATCGACAACGACAGCTTCGGCAACCATCAGCTGACGGTCGACAGCGGCGTGACGCTGACGCTGGATGGCACCAGCATCACCGGCGGCAGCATCACCGACACCGGCACGGTCCATATCGACAGCGGTCAGACCTTGACGCTGGACGGCGTGGCGCTGAGCGGCGGGGCGATCAGCAATCTCGGCACTATCGTGGTTAGCGGCACCGGCAGCATCGACAACGACAGTTTCGGCAACCATCTGCTGACGGTCGACAGCGGCGTCACGCTGACGCTGGACGGCACCAGCATCACCGGCGGCAGCATCACCGACAACGGCACGGTCAACGTTGATAGCAGCGACACGCTGAAGCTGGACGGCGTCGCGCTGAGCGGTGGCGCGATCACCAATCTCGGCACCATCGAGATCAGCGGCACCGGCAGCGTCGACAACGACAGTTTCGGCAACCATCAGCTCACGGTCGACAGCGGCGTGATCCTGACCCTGGACGGTACCACCATCACCGGCGGTACGGTGACCGACAACGGCACGGTCCATGTCGATAGCGGCCAGATCCTGACGTTGAACATCGTCACCGTAAACGGTGGCATCGTTACCAACGACGGCACGATCGATTCGATCGGCGCGGGCGTCATCGACAATGCCAACATCACCAATACCGGCACGATCGAATCGACCGTCGGTATAATGACGATCGATCCGGTCGCGCCGACCTACACCCTGACCAATTCCGGCACGCTGGAGGCCAATGGCGGCGAACTGGATATCACCGACGAGCCGGTGGACAACACCGGAACGCTGCAGGCGATCGGCGGCGGCGCGCTGAAGCTGACCTCCACGACAGTGACCAACACCGGCGCCGGCACGGTCACGGTCGGCCTCGGCTCGACGCTGGATCTGGTAAGCGCCAGCATCGATGGCGGCACCGTCGGCAATTCCGGCACCATCGACAATGTGTCGGGCTCGAACACGATTTCTGGCGTCGTCACCAACACCGGAACCATCGAGGTCAAGGCGGGAACGCTGGATCTGGCGGGCGGACTGAGCGGCGCCGGATCGTTGATCATCGACGCCGGCGCGACGCTGGAGCTCGCCGGGGCGGACGCGCAAACCATCACCTTCGCCGGGGGCACCGGCAGCGAAACGCTGCAGCTCGACAACGTGCTGGGCCTAAGCTTTGCCGGAACGATCGCGGGTGTGTCCTCGACCGGCGGCACTTTCACGATCACCGGTGCGGGTGATGTCACCAGCACTAGTGGCGATGGGATCGATTTCACGGCGTCAGGCGGGGTGACCGGAAACGAAGCCGATGTGACGCTGACGCCGTCCGGTGCGATCACGGGCGCCGCCAACGGCATCGTGGTCATTCAGAACGGCGTCGGAGACATCAACGTCGATCCGTCCGGCAATGTCGTGGGTCTCGCTGGCGATGGCGTGATGGCGGAGGACAGCGCCACCGGGTCCGGGAATATTTTCGTCAACGGCGGCACGGGCAGCGCGACCGGCACCGGCACGGGATCGATTGGGATCCTCGCCGAGAACCTCAATGCGGCAAATTCGGGCAACATCACGATCACCCAACTGGGCGGCGCGAGCGGTGGCCTCGACGCGATCGATGCCTCGACCATGGGCAATGGCAACGTTTCCGTGGAAGCGGCGGGCACCCTGACGGCGGACGGGCAGTACGGCATTCGGGCCGCGAGTTCCGGCACCGGAGATATCACGGTGACCACCGATGCGGGAACCGTCATCGATTCCGCCGGGTCGGGCATCGACGCGATCAACAAGGATTCGACGATCGCGGCTTCGGCCGACAGCACGATCACGGTGACGACCTACGGTACCATCAATTCCGGCACCGCCAGCAACCTCGACGGCTCGGCGTCACAAGGCATCGCCGCCGGATATTACGGGACTGACGCCGTCGCCAACACCAGTATCAACGGCACCGTCGTCATCAACAACTATGCCAATATCACGGCCGCGGGCAGCTACGGCATCGAAGGCTATAATTACGGCAATGGCGACGTCACGGTAAACGACGAGGCCGGAACCAAGGTTTCCGGCGCGGCCTATGGCGTCGCAGCCTATGGGCTCAGCGGAGGCACTGGCAACATCGCGGTGAACGTTGCGGCCAACGCCACGATCACCGGCACATCGGCCTTCGGGATCGATGCTCTCAACCTCGACGTCGGCAATGTCAGCGTTTCGACGTTGGCGGGCGACGTCATCAATTCGGGAAGCGACGGCATCGTCGCTCAGGATGAGGCGACGTCCATCCTGGCGTCCGCCGACAGCACGGTGCAGGTGACTGCCTACGGCACCATCAATTCGGGCGCCGACCTGACCCCGATCGGCACCGCGCCGGCTGGTATCAGCGCCGGATATTTCCCCGGACAGCGCGAAATTCCGGACAGCAATGTCGCCGGCGACGTGACCGTCGACAGCTATGCGACCATTATCGCGGCCGGAGGCGCCGGCATCGAGGCCTATAATTGGGGCACCGGCAATGTGACGGTTTGGGCCCATACAGGCTCGTCGATCACCGCGCCGGCCGACGGGATCGATGCTTATGCCTTCGATGGCGGCGATGTCAGCGTCACCAACGACGGCACCGTCAGCGGCGCGCACGGCATTTACGCCGCCGCGAGCCTCGCCGGCACCGCCTCGGTGACCAACAGCGGGCATGTCACCGGTACGTCCTATGCCGGCATCTATGTCGCACAGAACGGCACCGGTTCGACCGGATCGACCACCATCACCAACACCGGAACGGTGCTCGGTTCGACGGCCGACGCCGCGATCGCGGTCTATGACAACGCCACCGGCACGGTCACGATCGACAACACCGCCGGCACGATCGGTCCCGCCGTGGTGTCGGCATCGACTGAGGCTATCTTCGAGAGCGGCGGCGATATCACCATCAACAACACCGGCGAGATCAACGGCACGCTGTACCTCGCCAACGGGACCTTCAACAACGAAACCGGCGGGACCTGGCAGGTCGCCGGCGCAAGCGGTTTCGGCGAGGGGTCGACAACGGGCGTCATTGCAGCCTTTGCCATCGACAATGCCGGCACGATCGATTTGACCGGCGGTGCCTCGCTATCCGACGCCAGCGGCCTGAACATCGGCAATACCGGCACCATCGACAATGTGTCGGGTTCGAACACGGTTTCGGCTGTTATCACCAACACCGGCGCCGGTACGGTGACGGTCGCCAGCGGATCGACCCTGAATCTGAACGGCAGCATCACTGGCGGGACCGTCACGGATAACGGCACCATCGGTGTCACCAGCGCGGCCACGCTTGCCGGGGTCACCTTCGAGAGCACAGCCGGCGGCACCGACAGCATCGACAATACCGGTACCCTCACGCTTGGCAGCGGCGGCCTGACATTGGGCGGTTCGACGGCCTTCAAGCTGGCGCTCGACGGCGCCGGCACGCTGGCCCTCAACGGCCAAACGATTGCAGCCACCACGGCTGGAATGACGCTGGAGAATGATGGCATCACCATCTCCGGCGCCGGTCAGATCGGCGATGGAACGACCCACGATCTGACGCTGGACAACGCCAGCGGCATGATCGAGGCGCTCGGCGGGATGCTGAAGATAGCGACCGGCAACGCCGTCACCAACGCCGGAACGCTGGAAGCCAACGGCGCGACGTTGCTGGTCACCACCAAGATCAGCAATTCCGGTTTGATCGAGGCGACCGGTGGTGGCACGCTGGACCTCCAGGGCGGGTCGGCCGGCGAAATTGATTGGACCGGCGGCACGCCCGCGGCTGGCAGCAACGGGATCGTTCTGGCGAGCAGCGCCGATACGCTTCTGGTCGATGCCGCGCATAACGCGCTACATACGCTGACGCTTGCCGGCACGACCGCCAACGGCGCGGTCCAGCTCGATGGAGGTACGATCAAAGGGATCGGCACGACGGCCGAAACACTCGATAACTTCAATAATGTGATCTCGGGTGATGGCCATATCGGCCTCGGCACCGACCTGTTGACGCTGCACAACGACGCGGCCGGCACCATTGACGCCAATGTCAGCGGCCAGATGATTTCCATCGATACCGGCGCCAACACCATCGTCAATGCCGGCACGATCGAGGCGACGCTTGGCGGCGAGGTCAGCTTTACCAGCGATAACATCACCAATTCCAGCGCGCTGACGGCGAGCGATGGCAGCAAGCTGGCGTTCAACAACGAGACCATCTCCAACACCGGAACGATCCATCTCGACGGCTCCACGAGCGCAAGTCAGATCATCATCCACGGCACGCTGACGCTCGATGGCGGCGACGGCACCAGCACCGGGCCCGGCGAGGTGATCCTGACCGGCGACTCCCAAAACGCCATTCTCAGCGACTTGAGCGCGGCGACGCTGGTCAACGTGGACAACACCATTTCCGGATCCGGGGCGGTCGGCGATGCCGATCTGACCGTGCAGAACGACCAGTATGGCGTCATCGATGCCACCGGCGTCCTTGCGCTGAACGCCGCCACCACAACCAATGCCGGTCTTCTCGAAGCGACCGGCACCGGCACGCTGCAGATCGAAGGTAGCGTCAGCAATTCCGGGCTGATCGAGGCCAATGGCGGCACGGTCTATGTCGCCAGCACGGCCGGCATCACCGGCACGTCATCCGTGACCATCACCGGTGGCGGCATCGCGGAGTTTGCCGGCGGATCGTCCATCCAGCCGCTCGACCTGAACGCGACGTTCTCCGGTTCCGGTACGCTCGAACTCGATCATTCACAGCATTACGGCGGCACGATCAGCGGCTTCGGCACGGGCGACACCATCGACCTGACCGATCTCTCATATTCCTCGACCGAGACCGACATCTGGAACGGTACCACCGATACCTTGACCATCAACAACGGCACGCACACCAGTACGCTGAATTTCGGGAGTGGGTACAACCAGAACAGCTTCGCGCTGACCAGCGATGCCAACCACGACACCGAAGTTGTGTTGAGCCCGGCCACTGCGTCGCTGACCGGTCTCGATAGCGCCAACAATGCGGTCGAGGGCACTCCTGTCACGGCAACGCTGACCGACACGCATGCGACTGGCTTGAGCTATCAGTGGCTCGACGATGGCGTGGCGATCGCGAATGCGACCAACGCCAGCTACACGCCGACGGCGAACGATCTGGGCCACGCGCTCGATGTTGTCATTGGTTTCACCGATGGCGGCACGACCGAGCAGGTCACGACGGTTGCCGGTACCGTTGCCGCGCCGCCGGCCACGCCAACGGTAACGATCACCGTCGACACGCCAGATGGTCTCGATTTCCAACACCATAATGCGCTGGCGGAGATGGGAGCCGGCGCCATCCAGCCAGGCGGCAGCTCGACGTCGTTTACGATCGTTGATGCCGCCGACAACCTTGAGTTTGTGCTCGACGGCAACAACTTCACCTATGGCACCGGCCAAAGCGGCGTCACCGTCACCGGCGGCACGCTGAGTTCGTTCCACGAATTCACCAACGATGCTACGCCGGTCGCGCTGGCGGATTTCACCGGGCTCTCGGTCGATGCTGCCACCTGGATTGCCGATGTCCAACTAGCCGCGGCCGGCAACCATACCGCCATCGAAGCGCTGACCTCCACATTCGCTTACAATTTCGTCGGCGGCTCCGGCCCCGACACTTTTGGCTCGGCGGGCCAGGCCGATACGCTCAGCGGCATCGGGGTGGATGTGTTCGACGGCGGCGGCGCGCCGAGCGGCAGTCACGACACGCTGACCGGCGGCGCGGGCAGCACGTTCGTGTTCGCGCAAGGGTACGGCGCGCTGACCATAACCAACTTCGATCAGGCCAACGGCACTTTCGATGCGACCGAAGGCGATCAGATCCAGCTGAACGGGCTTACGGCTCCGCCTGCGCAGAACGTCAGCTATTCCGGCGGCAATGCCATTCTGGATTTCGGCAATGGCGACGTGGTGACATTGCTCAATGTCACGCAGACCGAATACGAAGCGCTTGGCGGCACGGAATTCTCTACCAGCAACAATGGCGGTAACAACGGCGGCGGCGGCGGCAACAACGGCCCGGTCATCGACAACGCCAACAATACCGTCACCTATACCGGCACGCCGGTTCTCCTCGACCAGTCGATCTCGGTCGTCGACACCACAGGTACCGTTACCAGCGTCGACGCCTGGATTTCGTCGGGCGCCCAGATTGGCGACGCGCTGACGATTAGCGGCAATACGGACGGCACGATCACCGATTCCGACGGCACTACGATCCACTACCATTTCGACGGCAATGCCATCGACCTTGAGGAGGGGTCCGGCAGTTCCGGTATCCCGACACTCGACGACTTCAACGCGGCGCTGCAGCAAATCCAGTTCTCCCCGGGTGCTGCCGACGGCGCCCGCACGGTGACGTGGGCGGCGCACGAGGTCCTCAATACCAGTCCCACCGTGACCACGACGATTGACGTCGGTCCGATCCTCAACAGCTTCACGCTGAACGTTGCCGAAGGCGGCACCACGGTACTGTCGAACAATGAGTTCAACGTCAGCGATCCCGGCGCCACCAGCTTCACCTATGCGGTGAACAACGTCACCCACGGCGAGTTCGAGGTTTTCAACGGCAGCAATTGGGTTTCCGCGCCAACCGGTGGCTTCACTACCGCGCAGATCGCGGCGGGGCAGGTCGAATTCGTTCAGAACGGCGACGATGCCGCGCCGACCTTCACGATCCAGGTCAGCGATGGCCCCAATGTCAGCCCGGCCATCGCGCCGACCGTCAATTTCACTGCAGCGCCGGCGATTACCGCGCCGGAAAGCGGCACGACGGCGTCGAACTTTGTCACTATGGATTATCCGGGCGCCGACCAAGCCAGCGGCACCGGCACGTTCGTCTACGGCATCAACAATTCCGGCGCGATCGTCGGCGGCTATACCATCGATTCACAGCACACCTCGGGCTTTGAATATAGCGGCGGCTATTCGGTCATCGGGGTTTCCGGCTCGCAGGACAACAACGCGGATGCCATCAACAATTTCGGCGAGATTGCCGGCTTCAATTCGCCTGTCCGTTCGACGCCCCGCTACGGCTTCACCGATGACGGCGGCACTTACACCGAGATCAGCCTCCCCGGGGCCGGCAGCACGACGGCCAACGGCATCAATGATTCCGGCGTTGTGGTCGGCGCGGTCTATTTGCACGGCACGCCGATCTACTCGGGCTATATCGATAATCATGGCGCGATCACCTATCTCGACGCGTCCGGGACGGCATCGTTCAGCGACTATACGTACGCCGAGGCGATCAACAATGCGGGCCAGGTGGTCGGTGTCACCACCTCGACCTATGGCAGCCACGATCTGGGCTTCCTCTACCAGAACGGCACCTACACCACCATCAGCGATCCCAACGGGGTGGATACGCAGGCCTTCGGCATCAACAATTCCGGCGAGATCGTTGGCCAATATACCGATAGCGCCGGCAAGACGCATGGCTTCATCGACGTCAACAACACGTTCACCACCATCGACGATCCGCTGGGCACCAACACGGTCCTCGCCGGCATCAACGATGCCGGTCAGGTCGTGGGTTACTATGAGGATAGCAGCGGCATCTACCACGGCTTCGCCGCGTCGCTGAACGGGGTCTCGACGCCGGAGGACAGGGCGCTGGTATTGACAACGCTCAGCGTGTCCGATGCGGCCGCGGGCACGAACCCGATCGAGGTCACCCTCGATGCCGCTCACGGCACATTGACGCTTGGCGACACGACGAACCTCACCATCAACGGCCAGGGCACCGACGCGCTGACCTTGACCGGCACCCAGGCCGCCATCGACGCCGCGCTCGCGAACGGGCTCACCTACGCGCCGACCCTGAATTCCCAATTTGCCGACGTGCTGACGATCACCGCCAGCGACCTCGGTCACAACGGAACCGGGGTGCCGCTGTCCACGACCCAGGATGTCGGCATCGTCATCGCACCGGCCGACTCGATCGCTAACGGTGCGACCTACACCGTCAGCGCGCCCTCAGGCGACACCATCGCCTTTGCCGGCGCCACCGGCACGCTCGATCTGGCTCAGCCCTCAAGCTTTACCGGCGAGATCGCCGGAATTACGGGGACGGGTGACGTGCTGGACCTCCACGGCTTTGCCGCAGGCACGACGGCCGTGACCGGCAGCGGCAGCTTTAACAGCGTGACCGATACCACGACGCTGACGGTGACCGATTCGTCGGACCACCTCACCGAAACCTTCACACTGGCTGGAAATCTATCGAATTCCACCTGGACGGTGACGGACGATAACAATGGCGGTGTCGATATCGTCGATCCGCCCGCGCCCGCCCACATGGACGTTGTGCCTCCGCCCGCGTCCGCCCCGGCAGCCACCAGCACCATCGTCGTCAGCGGTCCGGACCAGATCCTGACCGGCAACGCCGCCAGCGACAGTTTTGTTTTCAATTTCACCGGCGTCGGCCATGCCACGGTGACGAATTTCGATCCGGCGACGGATACGCTCCAGTTCGGCAATCACGTATTTGCGAATCTGCAGGCGGCCCTGAACGCAACGCATGATGACTTTCACGGCGATACGGTCATCGCGCTCGATGCCCATGACACGATCACCTTGAGCGGGATCCTCAAGGCCCAGTTGCACGCCAGCGATTTTCACTTTGCTTGATGCGGCGCGCACTACAGCAGCCGCGGAATTCCGAGGCGGTCGACTTCGTCGAGCACGGCGCTGATGTTCTGGTGCCCGGCGCCGAAACGGCTGTTCGGGTCGCGCAGCGCGATTGTTTCGACGCCCGGCAGCCGGTAATATTTGTCATGAACGAGGCAGTTTGCCCGGATCAGCGGCCACAGCAACAGGCCGAGCATGCGCTGATCGTGCCCGTATCGTGCGGTGGGGCCCGATGTGAAGCTGAAATAGCGCCGCATCAGTTCAACCATGTCGATGCCGCAGTCGGTTCGACCGGCCCAGATGCAGCCGATCATCAACTCGTTGTGCATCACGTGGTCGCGCACGACGTGAAACGGGCGCCCGCTCTCGATCCATTGCCGGACGAGGTCGGCTTCGCCCGGCGAGAGCCGCGCGTCGCAGTCGCGGACCAGGAAGCGTCCGACCGTCGGGTCGTTCATGACCAGGAAACGCTGAAACAGGCCGACACCGGGATATTCATCTTCGATGTTCCTGACGTCGGCGCCGTTGTCGCGCAGATATGCGACACACGGTTTCGGGACGGCCGCATCGACGTAGTAACGGCAGCTCCAGCCAGGATAGACGGTCCGGCTCAGCACCAGATTGATCATGGCGCCATAGCAGTAAAATGGCGCCGTTCCCCACAGCGAAAACGAAATGACGTCGCGTCCCGAAGGCGGCCCTTTCGGCACGGTGATGGGGCTCGGCGGCGCATGGCGGGTGGCCTCCGCGTCCCGGATGTCGAGCGCGCGCTGCCCGTAGTGCACCGCTTCATCGACCTTTCCGGTGTAATAATAGGCGACCTTGAGCGCATCGAGCATGGTCAGGTCTTCGCCGTGCCGGTCAATATATCGGGCGGCCTGCACGATGGTCTCGTCATAGCGTTTCATGTTGGACAGCGTCGCGGTCAGCGCCTTCTCCAGCCGGGCGATGCCGGGCTGCTGCCGCGCCAGCCCCTCGGCCAGGGCAAGCGCCGGCGCCCAGTCGCGCTTCTGAAAAAATGCGTCAAACAACAGCTCCTTGGCCACAAGGTCGTTGGGCTCGGTAATATGGATGGCGCAGAGCTGGACGATCGCCTCGTCATTTCGGCCGGTCCGCAGCAGCGCGCGGATCGCTTCATGCCGCGGAGGGGTTTGCGGGATCGGGCCGTCGGCAACGTTTGACATCATCATCTCCGCGTTCGACCGCCCAAAAACAGTTTGCACGCTCCGGCGTGCAAGGCCAAGATCAATGCGCTGCCCGATTTTCCGAAGCTGCCACCTTACTGGATTTGCCGGATTTGAAACGCCCGGAGCGGGCTCATTGCGGACCTGCCTGTTCAAATTGCCCCAACCTGATATCCAGACAGCATGAAACGACCAAGGGTATTGCGACGGTGGTTCAAGCGGAAGTTCGGCTATGCGAGGCTGGTGTGCCTGGCGCTCCTGATCGGCGTCGCGGCCCTGCGCATCGCCGATCCGGCTCCGATCGAGGAGCTTCGCGTCCGGACCTTCGATACCTTCCAGCGCATCGAACCGCGCGCGAAGATGGCCAGGCCGCCGGTCGCCATCGTCGATATCGACGAAAAGAGTCTGGCGAAACTCGGTCAGTTTCCCTGGCCGCGAACCCGAATCGCGGACATCGTCACCAATCTGACCAGGCTCGGCGCCGCGGCGATTGCCTTCGATATCATGTTCGCGGAGCCCGACCGGCTCAACCCCGACGTAGCGGCCGACACGTTTCGCAATCTCGATGAAGAAACCCGAGCCAGGCTGCGCCAGCTGCCGAGCAACGATCAGCTCTTCGCCGATACGATGCAGCGCTCGCGCGTCGTGCTCGGCGAAACCGGATTGCCCCATATCCGCTCGGAACTCGACAAGACACTTCCGGTGACGGGGCTCGCGATGCTGGGCGAAGATCCGCAGAAATTCATGTTCAAATTTCCGGGCCTGCTGCGCAACACGGAGGTGCTGGAAAAGGCGGCCGGCGGCCGCGGCCTGCTCACCATCAATCCCGAACGCGATGGCATTGTGCGGCGGGTGCCGATGATCACGGAGGCCCAGGGCACGATCATGCCCTCGCTGAGCTTCGAAATATTGCGGCTGGTGACAGGCACCGACACCATCTTCATCAAGACCGATCAGGCCGGTATCCAGAGTATCGGCGTCAAGGGATTCCAGATTCCGACCGACCTCAATGGCCAGCTTTGGGTGCATTTTGCGCGTAGCGATCCCTCGATCTATGTTTCGGCAGCCGACGTGCTCGACGGCAGCGTTGCGCCCGAAACTATCAAGGGCAAGCTGGTGCTGGTCGGAACCTCCGCGGCGGGGCTCAACGACATCAAGACCACGCCGGTCGACCCGGCGATGCCCGGCGTCGAGATTCACGCGCAGGTACTGGAGAGCGCGCTGACCCATGCGGTGCTGGCGCAGCCTTATTACGGCCCGGCACTGGAATTCTTTTCCGCGCTGATACTCGGGCTCCTGGTGATCGCGTTCGCACCCGGGTTCGGACCGATCACGCTGGTGGTGGTCGGCGCGCTGTTTGCAGCCATTCTGATCGGAACGTCCTGGTATTTCTACACCGAGCACCGGCTGCTGATCGACTTTACCTATCCGCTGCTTTCGACCTCCTTGATCTATCTCACCTTGATCTTCACCAGTTTCGTGCGGGAGCAGGCGCAGCGGCGGCAGATTCGCTCGGCGTTCGGCCAGTACCTGTCGCCGGCGCTGATCGAGCAGCTGGCGCAGTCGCCGGAAAAACTCGTGCTCGGCGGCGAGGAACGCGAGATGACCATCATGTTCTCCGACGTCCGGGGCTTCACCACCATCTCGGAGTCCTACAAGCACGATCCGCAAGGCCTCACCGCGCTGATGAACCGGTTCCTGACGCCGCTGACCAATGCGATTCTGGCGCGCAAGGGCACTATCGACAAATATATGGGCGACGCCATCATGGCGTTCTGGAATGCCCCGCTCGACGACAGGGAACATCAGTTCAATGCCTGCGAAGCCGCGATCGACATGCTGGAGCGGATCGACGAGCTGAACAAGGAGCGCGAGCTCGAGGCCCAGGATGGCGGCCACGCCTACATCCCGATCAATGTCGGCGTCGGGCTGAATACCGGCACCTGCGTGGTCGGCAATATGGGATCCGACCTGCGGTTCGACTATTCCGTGCTCGGCGATAGCGTCAACCTGGCCTCGCGCCTCGAGGGACAATCCAAGGAATATGGATTTCCGATCATCGTCGGCTCCAAAACCGCGCTCGCGGTCAAGGACAGCTTTGCGATCCTCGAGCTCGATTTCATCATGGTCAAGGGCAAGAAGGAGCCGGAGGTCATCTATGCGATTGCCGGCCGACAGGACACCGCGCAATCCGGCCGCTTCCAGCGGCTGCGCAACCTGACCATCGAGATGCTGGCGTGTTATCGCAGCCGCGACTGGGACGGCGCGCTGGCGGCGATCGAGCGCGGCCGCCGCACCGACGAAGCCCGTGCGCTGGAGTTGCTCTACAATCTGTATGAAGCGCGCATTGTCGGCTACCGGAAGAACCCGCCGCCGGAGGACTGGAACGGCGCCTTTGCCTTGTTGACGAAATAGCGACACGGCGGCCTGGCGTTTTCCGGCGAGCCATCCGGTGCCGAACCGGCGATGTGATCGGCGTATTGCTGCACCCCGGCAAGCGCATGCTGGCCCGTCGCGGCGCTGTGTTATATCGCGTTACCGCCATCAGGGGAGCAGACGCCGCATGACCAGACCGACGCCCAGGGAGATCAAGGCCATGGCTGACGTGGCCGGTGTGCCTGTCAGTGCCGATGTTGCCGCGCGCATCGCCAATTCCGTCGGTCCGATGTTTGAAGGTTTTGCCGCGGTCGCCGGCACGCTGCCGTTCGATCTCGAGCCGGCGACCTTTGTCGCCGTGCAGGCCGCCGCGATTGCCGATCGCGAAAAGGCCGCGTCATGAGCACCGAGCCGGCCTTGATGTCGCTGACGTCGGTCGCGCAGGCGATTGCGCAGAAGCGATTATCGTCGCGCGAGGCGACGCAATCCTGTCTCGACCGGATTGCGCGGTGCGAGCCGCGCCTCAATGCGTTCATCGCGATCGAAGCGGACGAGGCGCTGAAGGCAGCCGATGCCGCCGATGCGGCTCTGGCGAAGGGCCACGCCAGTGGCGCGTTGCACGGGGTGCCGCTGGCGCACAAGGATATGTATTACGAGGCCGGCAGGGTCGCGACCTGCGGCTCCAAAATCCGGCGCGATTTCGTCGCGACGACGACCTCGACGGCGTTGCAGCGCCTGAAGGATGCCGGCACGATTCGGCTCGGCACGCTGCAAATGGCGGAGTTCGCCTATGGACCGACCGGCCACAACGCGCATTTTGGCCCGGTCCATAATCCCTGGGCCTTCGATCGCATCACCGGCGGCTCGTCGTCGGGATCCGGTGCCGCGGTCGCCGCCCGGCTGACCTTTGCGGCGCTGGGCTCGGACACCGGCGGCTCGGTGCGGATGCCGGCGCATTTCTGCGGCGTCACCGGATTGAAGACGACGGTGGGCCGCATCAGCCGTGCCGGCGCCATGCCGCTGTCGCAGTCGCTCGACACCGTCGGGCCGCTCGCGCGCAGCGCCGGGGATTGCGCATTGCTGCTGGGCCTGATGGCGGGTGCGGACCCCGAGGACCCGACCGCGATCAGCGGGCCGCTGCCGGATTACATGGCGGCGGTGCAGCGGCCGGTCAAAGGTCTCGCGATCGGCATACCTGCGGCCTTCTATGTCGATGATCTCGATTCCGAAGTCGCGCGCATCCTCGATGAAACCGTCGCGGTTCTGAAGCGCGAGGGCGCAACGGTCGTTCAGGTCGACCTGCCGGACCAGCGTCAGCTTACCGCGGCCTCTCAATTGGTTCTCGCGGTCGAGGCGGCGGCGTTTCACAAGCGATGGATGATCGAACGTCCGCAGGATTACGGCCCGCAGGTTCTGATGCGGCTGCAGAACGGCCTGGCGATCCCGGCGGTGTCCTATCTCGAAGCGATGCGCTGGCGCGGTCCGGCGCTCGCCGCGCATCTTGCGGCGGTGGCTGGCGTCGATGCCGTGATCGCGCCGGTGGCGCCGGTCGCCGCTCCGACCATCGCCGAGAGCGATGTCGGCAACGGTCCCGACGCCGAAGCGGTGATCCAGCGGCTGACCCGTTTTACGAGGCCGGTCAATTATCTCGGGCTGCCGTCGCTGGCTGTCCCGGCGGGTTTCACCCGCAACGGTCTTCCGGTTGGAATGCAGTTGATCGGCCGCCCGTTCGATGAAGCCACGCTGCTGCGGATCGGCGCCGCGTTCCAGCGCGCGACCGATTTTCACGACCGCATGCCGGAGTTCACCTGATTGGAGCGTTTTTCCAGCGAAGTGGATACCGGTTCGCGTCAAGAAAACGCGTCAAATAAAGAGATGGAGCCTCCGTTCCGATTCCATCGGAACGGCAAGAGGCTCCAGTCCTGTTGAATCTCGCCAAGGCGAACGCCTTAGTGACCGAGGCCCGGATCGGCCCAGCTTTCGATCTGCGACGCGGCGATGACCTGCTTGGGCTGATGCGGGTTGAGCGTGCCGGCGCTCGCCGACCAGCCCTTGGCCAGAACCTGCATGGCGAACAGCTTGGCGTCGACTTCCGATTTGAAGGTCCGGGTTGAACGCACCGTGCCGGTGGCGCTGGCGTCCGTTTTCACCGCTCTGTCCCGCCCATAGGCTACATACCAGATATCGGGTTGTGTCATTGCTGCATAACGCCAGCCGTGCGTGAAAGTTTCGTCCGACATCGGAAAATGGTTGCGGTGCTGATCCCGCATGGCGCAAGCCCGCGAGCCGGCCGGTCCGCAGATTCGAGTCGTCACATCAGGCAATTATGGCTAGGTTCGAATGCAGCGTGCAGAAATCGCGCGCATCAACAGGGGGAAATTTTGATGCAAATATCCAATGAGGGCATTCTGGTTATTTTGTTCGTCGGCCTGATCGCGGGCTGGCTCGCCGGCAAGGTGGTGCGGGGCACCGGCTTCGGGATCATCGGCGATCTTATCGTCGGTATTGCCGGCGCGCTGGTCGCCAGCCTGCTGTTTCCGAGGTTAGGCATCCACCTCGGCACCGGCCTGATATCCGAGATCATCTATTCCGCGATCGGCGCCGTCGTGCTGCTGTTGATTGTGCGGCTGCTTCGCGGCCGCTTCTAGAGTGTTTTTGAGCGAAGTAGATACCGGCTTGCGCAAGGAAAACGCGTCAAGACAGAAGACTGGAGCCTCGGTTCTGATGCAATGAGACCGAGGCTCCCGGGCCTGAGCCCTACAAATTCAAAAGCGTCGGCGGACTGGCGCTCTGGTGCCCGTTTCAACCAAGATCGGACATCGCGCAGGGTCCGAAAGTCCACCTTCAGGCCAACACGCCGCAACAAAAAACGTCTCTGCCCGATCGCGTCGTCGCCGCAGATGAGCAGAATTACGAGACCACGTTAGCGGTCTCGAGGCTGACGGTCAGTCCGGTTTTGGTGGGCAGAAGGCCTGGAAGCTTCGCCGACATGGCGTCAACGGCTTCGGCGCGCTTGGTCGCCAACCCGGCGACCGTCGAGCGACCTTTGAATGAGACTCGTAATACTATGGTGCTCATCTTTAACCGGGCGGTAACTTTAATAGAGCAATTTGCCGAAACAGGGGCTTAGCGCACGATGCAAACATTGAAAACGACGGACGTGAACGAAGCAAGGCGATGCCGGATTGCGCAGTTTAGCGGCACAAGCCGGGCTCTGAAGGTTGGGGATACGTCCATCACCGGCTTCGTTCGATCGGTTCGAGAGGTCAAGTCAGGCGCCAATCCCAGCTGGATCATCACGGTTCTCCGACGCGAGGTTGGCGGATAGCCAATCAAACGCGACCTATCGCCGATAGCAGCAATCCGTCCCTCTCCGATTTCAAACTCATTTCGATAGCAAGGAATAATCCTGTGTCTTTCCTCAATCTCCGAATTCGTGGCCGGCTCTATGGCGGCTTCGGTGCGCTTGTGCTGTTTTGTGCGGCCCTCGCCGGCTTCGCGGTTTGGCAACTCTGGGGGATTGACACGCAGGTCGGGTCGATGACCCTGCAGTCCAGGAACGCCATTCGGGCGGGCGAGATCGCGACCGAACTGCAGGCGGCCCGCCGCGGCCTGCTGCGCTACGCGTTCGACCAGGATGAGGCCTCCTTCGCGGAATCCGAGAAGAATCTGTCCAAAATATCGGACCTTCTCGAGGAGGCCGCCAAGACGACACCTTTTGAGGAACGGCGCGCGACGTACAGGACTGCCGCGGGAGTGATTGGCGAACTGAAGACGAAGCGTGCTGCCCTGGGCGAGGCGATAAAACAGATGCAGGCAGGTCGCAACCTGCTGTTCACCGACGGTGACCAGATGGCGGCCGATGTCCAGAAATTCGTGGAGGCAGCGGAAAAGACGGACTTCTCCCGCGAGGTGAGCGCTCTTGAGACCAAGGTTCTGCTGCTCCGGGTCGCGAACTGGCGGATGCTGGCGACCCGCGATTCCAAGGGAATCGAAACCTTCAAGACCAATTTGGGAAGGGCGCAGCAGCAGATCGGGGGTCTAGAGAAGGCCAACCTGCCGTCCAATCTTGCGGCGCTCCTGGCAAACGTCAAAACCGGCGTCGGCAAGTATGCCGAGGCATTTGAGAAGACCGGGCCCAACCTCGTGCTCGGGGACGAACTGTATTACAGGGCCATCACCCCGTTAATCTCGGGTACGATCGAAAAATTGGGAAGTGCGCAAGCCTCGATCGTGGGAATTTTCCAGAAGGTGGCTGACGAGACCGAAGGCCGCATCAGCAGCACCGTCACCATCCAGGAAATTGTGGCTGGCGCCGCCGTATTTCTTGGTCTGCTGATCGCGTTCTTCATCGCTCGCGGCATTATCGGCCCGCTGTCCGGCCTGACTTCAGGGATGAAAGAACTTGCCGGCGGCAATTTCGGCGTGGTGCTTCCCGGGCTCGACCGCAAGGATGAAGTCGGTGACATGGCGCAGGCGGTCGAGACCTTCAAAGTCAAGGCCGAGGAGAAGGCCCGCGACGAAGCAGAAGCCAAGATCAAACAGGATCAGGTCGCTGCCCGGCAGCGCAAGGCCGACATGATCAAGCTCGCCGATGATTTCGAAGGCGCGGTTGGTGAGATCGTTGAAGCCGTCTCCTCCGCTTCGACCGAACTTGAGGCATCCGCAGGTACGCTCACCTCGACCGCGGTTCGTTCGCAGGAATTGACCACCATGGTCGCCGCGGCATCCGAGGAAGCCTCCACCAATGTTCAGTCGGTCGCTACCGCGACTGAGGAATTGACTTCGTCGGTCAACGAGATCAGCCGCCAGGTGCAGGAATCGGCGCGGATCGCCAACGAAGCGGTCGATCAGGCCCGCAAAACCAATGATCGCGTTGGTGAACTGTCGAAGGCGGCGGCCCGCATTGGTGACGTGGTCGAACTGATCAACACGATCGCGGGGCAAACCAACCTGCTGGCGCTGAATGCGACTATCGAGGCGGCGCGCGCCGGAGAGGCCGGTCGCGGCTTCGCCGTCGTGGCTTCCGAAGTGAAGGCGTTGGCCGAGCAGACGGCGAAGGCGACCGGCGAGATCGGTCAGCAGATCACCGGCATCCAGGCCGCGACTGAGGAGTCGGTCAACGACATCAGGGAAATCAGCGGAACCATCGAAAAACTATCCGAGATATCCTCCACCATCGCTGCTGCGGTGGAAGAGCAGGGTGCGGCGACGCAGGAGATTTCCCGCAACGTGCAGCAGGCCGCTCAAGGCACCAACTGACGTTCAGCGCGGCGCCGGCGAGACCGGCTCGGCCTCCTCGCAGGTTCTCACCGCGGCGCAGTCACTGTCCAGCGACAGCAACCGGCTGAAGCTCGAAGTCGGCAAGTTCCTTGACACGGTGCGCGCCGCTTAGCAA
>JARLIU010000069.1 GCA_031291595.1 Ancalomicrobiaceae bacterium
GTGCCGCGCCGCCAGGGTCCTGACCTCGAAGTACGGGTGGTCGAGGTAGCGCTCGGCCTCACGCGGATTGGCGGCGAAGAACCGGTCGATCCGCCGGCCGCGCCGGTCGTTGACGCAGGTGCGGCCGAGATCGCACAGGCCATGGGCACGGCTGTCCTCGTGCGGACAATCGGTGCACGACACCGGGTTGCCCAGCCAGTCGGTCGGCGCGTCGTCGTCTTCCCGCGCGGCTTGCATGGGGGTGTCGTCCGGGTCAGGCGGCCGCCTTGATGCAGGTGTTCGGCACCGGGCAGACGGCGTTGCACTGCTGGGTGTCGAACGAGCCCTCGCACTCGGTGCATGTCTTCGGGTCGATGACATAGGTATCGCCCTTGAACCGAATCGCCCCCGACGGGCACTCGAACTCGCAGGCGCCACAGACGGTGCACTGGGAAACGACGATCTTGAACGCCATGGACTGTCTCCATTATGCGGATGAAAGGATTTCGGAATTTGTCATCCCCGGGACTAGCCCGGGGATGACAAAGGTCGGGATCACGCAACTGCGGCTTCGAACTCGACGCCGAAGGCTTCGGCATATTCCCGGCCGATGGCTGCCTCGATGTAGTCGAAGGCATAGGCGTCGGTGGCGCGGATGCCGGCTGCCTTCAACATGGCTTCGGGGCAGTCGCCGATCTTCGAGCACAACACCAGGTCGATGCCGTCGAGCATCTCGATGATGCCCTCTAGGCTGGCGTCCTCGCCGAAACCGCCCATGCAGTAATTCTCGACCTTGCGGTGGCCGACGAACTGGATGCCCTTGCGGCCAGCCTCGTACACCTGGAATTCCTTGGCATGGCCGAAATGCTCGTTGATGCGGCCGCCGCCCTTGGTGGCGACGGCGACCAAGAGCGAGCCGCCGCCGGTCGACGTGCCAATGGATTTGACCGTGTCGACGGCGTCCGACTTGGCGGCGAGCTGGTCGCCGCGCTCCTTGGCCACGACGTCGCGATAGGCCTCGCGCTTCGACGGATCGTAGGAAACGTCCTCAGGGATCTGTTGAAGCGTGAACTCCTGGCCGCGGTCCTCGCCCAACAGCCCGACGGCATCGGCGCGGCATTGGCGGCAATGTCGCATCAGCTTGGCGCCGCCCTCTAGTCTGTCCTGCAGCGCTTTGAGTTCCATCGGCTTCGGCCCGCGCTGGCCGGTGAGGCCGAAGTGCGTGCCGTGCTCGGCAGCGGAAATCAGCGGCATGATGTTGTGCAGGAAGGCGCCGCGCGCCTTCACCCATTTGTTGACTTCGAGGAGGTGCTCGTCGTTGATGCCGGGGATCATCACCGAGTTGATCTTGGTGAGGATGCCGCGTGTCGAGAGCATTTCCAGGCCGAGCATCTGCCGCTCGTGCAGGAGTTTCGATGCCTCCAAGCCCGTCCAGCGCTTGTTCTGGTAGAAGATCCAGGGATAGATCTTGGCACCGATCTCCGGATCGACCATGTTGATGGTGATCGTCACATGGTCGACGTTCATCTCCATCAACTCGTCGACATGATCGGGCAGCGCCAGACCGTTGGTCGACAGGCACAATTTGATGTCCGGGATCTCTTTGACGATGGCGTCGAACGTCGCCCTGGTCTTCTTCCAGTCGTAGCAACTGTCGCCCGGCCCGGCGATGCCGAGCACTGACAGCTGCGGCACCTCGTTGGCGACGGCGATGATTTTTCTGACTGCCTGATCGGGGGTGAGCTTTTCCGACACCACACCCGGCCGGCTCTCGTTGGCGCAATCATAATTGCGGATGCAGTAGTTGCACTGGATGTTGCAGGCCGGCGCCACCGCCACATGCATGCGGGCGAAATAGTGGTGCGCCTCCTCCGAGTAGCAGGGATGGTCCTTGATCCGGTCCCAGACGCCCGCGTCCATGTCGTCCGGCTTTGCCGAGGACCCACAGGATGACGTCGAGCAGCCACCGGATTGGGCGGTCTTGGCCAGGGCGTCGAAGTCGATCGGCTCAATCAGACTGTCGAGCGTGATCAGCGGCTGGTTCATCTCGCATCCACTCCCCTCGAATGAGTTGCGGGGAGAGAACAGCAAGCGGTGTGCCAGAAAAATAGTACAATAAAGTCAATGTTTTAATCCGAATGTCGAGGTTCTGACGTCGGAACCCGACATAGGGCTGTCGGGATGGTGACAGGGGATTGACGATCGACTTTTGCCGTCATGCGAGCCAGCCGCAAGCTGTCCGGAAAGCCAAGATGAGACCTTGGATCGCTTCGCTCGCGCTCGCGATGACGCCAAGTGAGACATCAGCGGTCGCGACAATCGAGCGTTTTGTGCGCCTTGGCCGCCCACACGCCCCGCAAACGATACGCACCGCCCTGCGGGGGCAGGGCGGTGCGTATGGGAGCCGGCGGGAAGGCGGGCCGCAGGCTCAGAACCGTTTCATCTCGATGTTGTATTTCTTCAAGGCGTAACCGATCTGCCGCGGTGTCAGGTCGAGCAGTCGGGCGGCTTTGGCCTGCACCCAGCCAGAGCGCTCCATCGCATCGATCAGCCGCTCCTTTTCCGTCAGCCGCGAGGCGAGCGCCGGGCAATCGGTGCCGCCGGCATGCTCGCAGGCACGCGAGCCGCCGGCATCGGCCTCGGTTGCCGCGTGCGCATGTGTTTCGGTCCACTCGGCCGGTGGCAGCGTTTGCGGTGGCGGCCGACCGCCCAACGGGCGGATGCCCTCACCGGCGGCAAGCGCCGCGACTGGATCGGCCTCGTGCCGCCTGAGGCCCGTCCACAACACGGACGACAGACACTCGCCGTGCGCACAGGCAAAATCGTCGCGGGCGAGCACCTCGCCGGCGGCAAGCGTCGCGGTGCGGCGGATGCAGTTTTCCAGTTCGCGCACGTTGCCGGGGAAGTAGCACTTGGAAATGAGGTCGGTGCCCGATTTGGTGAACTGCAGCCGCCGGCCGTTCTCCGCGTTGAAGCGGTCGAGGAAGGAATGGGCGAGCAGCGGAATGTCGCCCGGGCGATCACGCAGGGCGGGCAGGAAGATCGGCACGACATTGATGCGGTAGTAGAGATCGGCGCGGAACTCGCCGCGTCTGACCGCCTCTTCCAGGTCCTTGTTGGTGGCGCAGACCAGCCGCACGTCGACCTTCAGCGTCCTGGTGCCGCCGACCCGTTCGAATTCGCCTTCCTGCAGCACGCGCAACAGCTTCGATTGGAACGCCTGCGAGATCTCGCCGATCTCGTCCAATAACAGCGTGCCGCCATGCGCCATCTCGAAGCGACCGGGCTTCAGCGCCAAGGCGCCGGTGAAGGCGCCCTTCTCATGGCCGAACAGTTCGCTTTCCAGCACGCTCTCGGCCATGGCGGCGCAGTTGAGCTTGACGAACGGCTTCGATTTGCGCTGGCTGAGCTCATGGATGGCGCGGGCGAACATCTCCTTGCCGGTGCCGCTCTCGCCCCTCAAGAGCACGGTGGAATTGGTCGGCGCGACGATGGCGATGCGCTCCATCACCCGCTTGATCGGCCGGCTGTCGCCGACGATGCCGCGCATCGATGGCACTTGGCGCGGGATCGGCCGTTGCGGCACCGTGTCGAGCGCCTTTTCCAGCCGGTTCTGCTCGTCGATCAGCCGCTGCCGGTCGGCGGCGAGGATGCGGTGCAGCCGGACAGACTGGCCGACGAGGTTGGCGACCATGGCGAGAAAGCGCAGGTCTTCGTCGAGCCGGAACACCACGCTGCCGTCCCAGACGCGGTCGATCGACAGCGTGCCGAGCACTTGCCCGTTGCCGCCCTTGATCGGTACGCCGATGAAGGAGACGCGCGCATCCGCCGGGCGGTCGTCGGCTTCGGCGAAGTCGGCCTCGGCGAACATCGGGTCGTTCGCCACGTCCTGCACCACGACCGGCGTTGCGGTGGCGACGACGCGATCGATCACCGGCTGCGGGATCGACTTCAGGGTCTTGCCCTTGATGACGCGGCTGACGCCGCCGGTGGCGACGATCTCCGGCTCGCCGTCGCCGTCGAGCACGACGATGACGCCGCGCCGCATCTGCAGGAACGACGTCAAGATGTTGGCGACGCTGGCCAGCGTGACCTCCAGGCGCATCGGCGTGGCGAGGATTTTGGAAATTTCATAGATGCCGAACAGCGCCATCTCCGCCGACGTGCGCGTGGTGCGCGGCGCCGGTCCGGCGCGGGGCGCCAAAGTGGTGACGGCCTTCGAATCCGCATTAAGCAAACCCAGAGCCATTCGCACACCTCTTGCTGCGGCGGTGCCGCTCCGACAAGAATCCGCCATCTACATTAGCAGCCGAACGGCTGTTCGGCCGTTAGCCAAAAGTGTTATGCATTTTTCTTGGGAACACGGCGTGGCGAAAACGAGTTCCAACGTCCTGCAACGCCCATCATCCGGTGATCTATATTGGCTGTCACGCCCGAATATCGTTCATGTTTGGCAGATACTGCCCATTTTGCCAGCAAAATACGAAGAAAGCCGATTAGCAAGAATACGTATTATCGCTGCGGTCGCGATGATTTTGCCGGGTAACGATCCAGCGGTTCCGTCCAAAGTCGAGGTCCTCGCGCCGGCCGGGTCAACGGCCCGACGCACCTGTCGCCGCCGACACGACGTCGACATGTGCGATTTCCGACAAATCCGCCGGATCTGTACGTGCGATAACACAGACTACCGATAAATCAATTGCTTATGTAACCGGTGGAAGTTGGCACGTCCTGTGCGTTCGAAGGGTCCGAGACAACGACCCCTCGAGGATGCCGCCATGCACATCGTCGTTTGCATCAAGCAGGTTCCCGACAGCGCCCAGATCCGCGTGCATCCGGTGACCAACACCATCATGCGCCAGGGCGTACCGACGATCGTCAACCCGTACGACCTGTTCGCCATCGAGGAGGCGCTTCGCTTGCGCGATGCGCACGGTGGCTCGGTGACGCTTGTCTCCATGGGGCCGCCGAACGCCGAGGATACGCTGAGAAAGGCGCTGGCCTTCGGCGCCGACCGCGCCGTGCTCCTCACCGACCGCTATTTCGCCGGCTCCGACACGCTCGCCACCTCGTTCGCGCTCGCCAGCGCCATTCACAAGATCGGCGCCACCTATGGCGCGCCCGATATCGTGTTTACCGGCAAGCAGACCATCGACGGCGATACGGCGCAGGTCGGCCCGGGTATCGCCAAACGGCTGGGCCTGCTGCAGCTGACCTATGTCTCGCGCATCGTCTCGGTCGACCCGGACGCCGGACTGATCGAGGTCGAACGGCGCGCCGAAGGGGGCATCCAGCAGTTGCGGACCAGGCTGCCCTGCCTCATCACCATGCTGGAAGGCTCCAATGCGATCCGCCGCGGCACCATGGCCGACGCCTTGAAGGCGGCGCGCGCGCAAGTGGTGATCTGGACGGCGGCCGAAGCCGGCATCGCCGATCTGACCCGCTGTGGCCTGCGCGGCTCGCCGACGGTGGTCAAGCGCGTCTTCGCCCCCGGCGCCCGTTCCGACGCGGCCAGGATGATCGAGCCGGCTCCGACCGCCCGCGACAGCGCCGACGCGCTGATCGACGCCATCTTCTCGGCCCAGCCAGCGCTCGAAGCCGACATCGCCGCGGCGCAGGCCGCACTCTGACCCCCCGTATCAGACCTTCTCCCGAGGAGACGCCGATGACCGAGACCTCCCAGCCGAATGCGCCGAAAGCCGCACCTGCCGGCGGTTCGCGCGCGACGATGAAGAAGGAACTGCCGGAGCGGTTCAAGTCCTACAGGCATGTCTGGGTGTTCATCGAGATCGAGCGCGGCCAGGTGCACCCGGTATCCTTCGAACTCCTCGGCGAAGGCCGCAAGCTCGCCGACAAATTGGGCGTGGAACTGGCCGCCGTCGTGTTGGGGCCACCCGGCGGTGTCGAGGAAGCGGTCGCCGAGTGCTTCGCCTATGGCGCCGACCTCGCCTACCTCATCGCCGATCCCCTCCTCGCCAACTACCGCAACGAGCCCTTCTCCAGGGGGCTGACCAGTCTGGTCGACACCTACCAGCCGGAGATCCTGCTGTTGGGCGCCACCAACCTCGGCCGCGATCTCGCCGGCTCGGTGGCGACGACCTTGCTCACCGGGCTCACCGCCGATTGCACCGAACTCGACGTCGATGCCGACGCCTCGCTCGCCGCCACGCGGCCGACCTTCGGCGGCTCGCTGTTGTGCACCATCTATACGCTCAACTACCGGCCGCAGATGGCGACGGTGCGCCCGCGCGTCATGCCCATGCCGGAGCGGCAGCACAAGCCGATCGGCCGCGTCGTCACCCATCCCCTCGGTCTGGTCGAGGACGACATCGTGACGAAAATCCTCGGGTTCCTCCCCGATCGCGACACCAACAAGGCCAACCTCGCCTATGCCGATATCGTGGTGGCCGGTGGGCTGGGCTTGGGCGCGGCAGAGAACTTCCAGCTCATAAAGGCGCTCGCTCATGCGCTCGGCGGCGACTACGGCTGCTCTCGTCCTGTGGTGCAGAAGGGTTGGATGCCGGCCGAGCGGCAGATCGGCCAGACCGGCAAGACGATCCGGCCGAAGCTCTATATCGCCGCCGGCATATCGGGCGCCATCCAGCACCGCGTAGGCGTCGAAGGCGCTGATCTGATCGTCGCCATCAATACCGACAGAAGCGCCCCGATCTTCGACTTCGCCCATGTCGGCATCGTCGCCGACGCCGTCAGGCTGTTGCCGGCGCTGACCGATGCCGTCACCCGCCGCTTCTCCCCCCACACCCGCGACCGGCTGGCCGGCTGACCGACAAGGAGCCTCCCATGATCGACGAGAAATTCGATGCGATCGTCGTCGGCGCCGGCATGTCCGGCAATGCCGCGGCCTATACGCTGGCCAAGCGCGGGCTGAAGGTCTTGCAGTTGGAGCGCGGCGAGACGCCCGGCTCGAAAAACGTGCAGGGCGCCATCATGTACGCCGCCATGCTCGAACAGCTGATGCCGGATTTCCGCGAGGACGCGCCCTTAGAGCGTCACATCGTCGAGAGCCGGTTCTGGATGATGGACGACACCTCGCACACCGGCATGCACTACCGCTCCGACGACTTCAACACCGACCGGCCCAACCGCTACACCATCATCCGCGCCGCCTTCGACAAGTGGTTCTCGAAGAAAGTTCGCGAGGCCGGCGCCACGGTCTTGACCGAGACCACGGTGACCGACCTCGTCTACGACATCCGCGGCAAGGTCATCGGCGTCAGGACCGACCGCCGCGGCGGCCAGGTGCATGCCGACGTCGTGGTACTGGCCGAAGGCGTCAACGGGCTTTTGGGCACCCGCGCCGGCTTTCGTCAGATGCCGAAGCCGGAGATGGTGGCGCTGGGGGTGAAGGAAATGCACTTCCTGCCGCAAGAGGTGATCGAGAGCCGCTTCAATCTCAAAGGCGACGAGGGCTGTGTCGTCGAGGCGGCCGGCACGTTCTCGCGCGGCATGACCGGCCTCGGCTTCCTCTACACCAACCGGGAATGCGTGTCGGTCGGGCTTGGCTGTCTGGTGTCGGACTTCGCCCGCACCATGGAAAGCCCGTACGAACTGCTGGAGAGCTTCAAGCAGCACCCCTCCATCCGTCCGCTCATCGCCGGATCTGAGGTGAAGGAATATGCAGCGCATCTGATCCCGGAGGGCGGCTTCAAGGCCATCCCGCAGCTCTATGGCGATGGATGGGTGGTGGTCGGCGATGCGGCGCAACTGAACAACGCCGTGCATCGCGAGGGTTCCAACCTTGCCATGACATCGGGGCGGCTGGCGGCGGAAGCGATCTTCCAGGTGAAATCGCGGAAAAACCCGATGACGGCGGACAATTTGAAACTCTACAAGACGATGCTGGACGACTCCTTCGTCGTCAAGGATCTGAAGAAATACAAGGACATGCCGAACCTTCTGCACACCAATGCGCAGAATTTCTTCCTGACTTATCCCCAGCTTGTCAGTCAGGCGGCGAAGAACTTCGTCCAAGTTGACGGCACGCCGAAGCTGCAGAAAGAGCGCGAGACCAGCCGGAGCTTCATCAAGGCCCGCTCCCGCCTCGGCCTCGTCGGCGACGCGCTGCGCCTCGCCATGGCCTGGCGGTGAGAGGGCGAGGCGAGCCGAAATCGATCCCCGGTGTCATCCCGGCGCACGCCGGGATCCACTGATCTTTCAGAATGATAGAAGCGGGAGGCCAGGGCAAGGCAGCGGTCGCGTCTATTGGCTGTTGCACGGGCAATGGATCCCGGCGTGCGCCGGGATGACACCCTGCCCAGAGGAACCGTTCTGCGACTGGCCGAACGCTCCCGCAGCAGGTCGCAGCACCGAACGTGAATCCCAATGATCCGTCGGAGAACCTAGCCATGACCGTGAAGCCGAAGATCGACCCGCTCATCCGCGTCGAGGACAAGCTCTATCAGAACCGCTATCAGGTCGATGCCGGCCGGCCGCACATCACGGTGAAGCCGCACGACAAGCCCAGCCCGGCGCTGCTGGCCTTGACCCGCGTCTGCCCGGCCAAATGCTACGAGGAGACCGAGACCGGTCAGGTCGAGATCACCGCGGACGGCTGCATGGAATGCGGCACCTGCCGCGTGTTGTGCGAGGCCACCGGCGAGATCGAGTGGAACTATCCGCGCGGCGGCTTCGGCGTGCTGTTCAAGTTCGGCTGAGGCCGACGCTGCGTCCGACGAATGGATGACACCGGTTGGCGCTGTTCAGCCGGCGCGGCGTTTCCGCCGGTCTGCGCACCGCGACCGCGATTGCCGGCACTTCACATCAGGCAGCTGCAGCGAGTGGTGCCCAGCGCCGGCCCTTCGCGTTTGCGAGATAGATGCCTGTACGAGCGGTTGAATTCGTCTCCGGTACCACCGGACGCAAAAGCCGGCGCTTGCGGCGGCGGGGCGTGCCATTGCCGACAATTTGCATCCAGGGCGGCCGCAAATGGGCGGCCATATCCTCATTATCAGCCCAATGCGCACCACTTGCCGCCCGGCAACTGCGCCGCAAGGCTGCGGAGATTACCGTGCGCTGCAAAATTATGTTGCACTGCAACAAAGACCGGACTATATCGGTTGCAGCAGCCGAGCAGGGCGAATGCGCCCGGATCGGATCACCGGGCGGTGATGCCCCCCGCCGACCGGGCGCCCGGGCTTTCGAGCCGTACCACCACCAAGCACCGATCGGCGACGCGATCGCCGGATCCTGATGAGGAGTTCCGATCATGTCCGATGCCACCCCCGAAACCGTCACCTCGGCCCCGAAGAAGACCGCCAAGGCCGCTCCGGCTGCCGAGAAGATCGAGGTCAAGTTCGAGCTGCCGAAATTCGAACTGCCGAAGTTCGAGTTCCCCAAGTTCGAAGTGCCCACGGCCGAAGTGCCGGCCGCCTTCCGCGAGATCGCCGAGAAGAGCGTCGCCCAGGCCCAGGCCGGTTATGCCAAGCTGAAGGCTGCCGCCGAAGAGACCAACGACATGATCGAGGACACCTATGAGACGGCCCGCGCCGGCACGCTCGAGTTCAACGCCAAGGCGCTTGACGCCGTCAAGGCCAATACCGATGCCGCCTTCGGCTTTGCCAAGGACCTGATCGGCGCCAAGACGCTGTCCGAGGTCATCGAGTTGCAGACCGCGTTTGCCCGCAAGTCGTTCGAGACGTTCTCCGCCCAGGCCAAGGACCTGCAGGCGACCGCCCAGAAGGTCGCCACCGAGACCGCCGGCCCGGTCAAGGCCGCCACCGAGAAGGCGTTGAAGGATTTCAAGGTCGCCTGATCGGCGCCTTAGTCTGTTCCAGATGCTGAAAGCCCGGGTGATGAGTCCGGGCTTTCTGGTGTTTGGACATCCCCGGCGCCGCTACAGCGTGCCGCGCATGTCGCTTGCCCGCGGCAGGCTGTGCGGTCGCGGCGCATTCGAGCCGGTGATGACGCTGTCGATCCAGCCCGACAGCGCCGGATCGCTCACCCGCCAGACGCGGAGCGTGCCGGTGGTGTCGATCGGCTGCAGCCAGTCGAAACGCTCGCCCTTCATCAGCCGCGCCGCCATGCCGGCTGGATGCGCCTTGGCGATCAGACCCATCTCGTCGTCGGCCGGACACAGCATGACGTAGGATACGTGGCGGCGGGTGATGATGTCCCGCGCCGTCGCTTCCGAACCGCCGAAGGCGGCGAAGCCGTCGAGGATGCCGCCGGTATTGCGATGGAATGGCGCCGAGACGACCGAATGCGGCGTGTTGACGAGCACCGAGGGGCCGAGATTGGATCCGGCAAGCACGGTTCCGATCGGCTGGACGGCGAGTTCGGCGTAGGCCGGCCGCGCCGAGCAGTCCGCCTGGGCGCTGGCAGTGCCGGTTGTGGCTGTCGTTCCCGGATGCGGCTTGGCGAATGCCGAGTTGATCAAGCCCGGCGCCACCAGGTGCGCGAACTGGTTCGGCAGCAGATAGACGGCGAGGAGGCTCAGCGCGACGGCAAGCGGCTTCCGGCCTTTGCCCCAGCGGCGGACCTGGATGACGAGGTAGGCAAGACCCGGCACCGCCAACACCGAGGCGAAAGTGGCGCCGCGCAATTGCCACATGCTGACTGCAATGGCGGTCGCAAGGCAGGCGACCAGCAGGATCCAGCCTGGGCGGGCGCCGCGTTCGGCACGTGCCAGCGCCGAGATCGAGGCGGCGAGGGCGATCGCCGGGGCGAGATAGTAGGCGATCAACTGGCTGATGGAATCATGCGCCACCCGGAATATCGTGCGCGCCTCCGTCACATGATCGAGCCACAGCGGGATCAGTCGCGGATCCACCTCGGCATACGGGCCTTTCAGGCACAGCGGATTGATGGTGGCGATGACGCCGAGCGCCACCACGCCGAGTGCCGCCAGACCGGCCAGCCGCGTCGCCAGATACATCGGGTCCTTCTGGGCAAGCGCCGCCAGCCCGAGGCCGCCGACGACGGCGACGGCGACGTAAGGATAGGAGGCGATGTCGCAGGGAGTGGCGAGCCAATCGGCGGGTGCGGCGGCGAAGGCACGCTGCACGATCATGCCGCAGGCGAAGAACAGGCCGAAGGCGCGCGCGCCCGGCTGCCGGCGGATCGGATCAAAGGCCCACAAAAGCGCGATGCCGCCGGCGACGATGCCGACCAGCGGCAATGTCTCCAGCCCGATCGACAGCATCACCGCCGCGATCAGCCCGGCGCCGACGCCGGCGATCTCGCTCCTGTCGGTCTTGAGTGCCAGCGCCACGAGCACGGTCAACAGCGCGATCTGCGCGTTGTGATGGGTGATGTGGCCGGGCATGAACATGCCGAGCGCCGGTCCGGCGAAAATGGCGAAGGCGATGGCCGGGACCAGCGCGTCGCGGCCGAGGAGCCGCCGGGCAATGCTGGCGATGCCGAGGAAATACACCAGATAAAGCGCGAGCGGCCAGGCGGCGATGGCGAAGAGTTCGGCCTTGTCGCGGCCGAACGCCGGTTCGGCGAGCCGGATGAGCAGCGCGAGCGGCAGATCGATCAGCCGCGACCAATGCATGACGAGCCCATCGGGCGGCACGATGCGCGGCTGCAGCATGTCGGTCCAGGATGCGCCGTTGAGGAAGTCGCGCACTTCGACCAGTCGCATCTGGCTGTCGGGGTCGAGCGGGCCCGCAGCGGCGATCAGCGGCAGCTGCGACAGCAGCAGCCCAGCCGAAACGAGTCCCCATGCCGTCAGGAGCAACAGGCCATCGCCGATCCATGAACGAGACGACGAAGGGTTAGCCACGGCAAGGCTCGTCATGGGGCACCGGACGCAATACGAGGGACGGTCTTCACGCCCGATTACCCAACCTTAAGCCGATGAAGATAGCGTAAACCATGCGCGCGATCAGCGGCCTGGAGTAAGCTCATTGCCGGATGTCTCGAGTGATACCGCTTCCGCGCTGCCGGCGTCGCCGCGCCGTACGGCGGCTGCACGCATCGTCCGTTTCGCCGCCGTCGGCACCACCGGCTTCGGCATCGATGCGGCCCTGACCATCGGCTTCATCCGGCTCGGGCTCGATGCCTTTCTCGCCCGGGCGCTGGCTATCTCGGTGGCGATGGGCGCGACCTACATCCTCAACCGCAGGTTCACCTTCGGCGACACCGCCGATGCCGATCCGGCGGGCATCGCCGGCGAAGCCACGCGCTACGTCGCCGTTGCCGTCGGTTCCGCCATGCTCAACTGGCTGGTCTATTCGGCTGCGCTGCTCTCCGTCCCCGGCCTGCCGCCGTTCGCAGCCATCGTGATCGGTTCGGGGGTGGCGATGGCGGCCTCCTACCTGGGGTATTCCCGCTACGCCTTTCGCGGCGGAGCGCGATGATTGCAGAGGCAATCGCCTTGCGGTGCGTCCGAAATCTCAATCGGCGCTTCATCAATCTGTGGATGCAGCGCGGCCGGCGCGGCTCATCGCCTGGGGATGACCGTCTCCGAAGTGGTGCCGTCCTTGTAGGTGACGACCACCCGCACCGTCGCTGTCGTGGCCGGCACCGTCAGATAGGGCTTGACGTTGGCCGGAATGGCGAAGGGATCGCGCCTATCGCAGGGCGGCAGCGCGATCGGGTGGAGGTCGCCTGAGCCGTTCAGCGCATAAGCGGCCGAGGTCAGCCCGCAGCGGTAGCTGACGAGATGGGTCGTGTACATCAGCGTGCCGCCAAAGTCGCGGAAACTGACCCAGGCGCCCTTGGTCAGCTCCAGCGTATCGCGGATCTGGCGGGCGAGCGCCGCATCCGCATCGAAGCGCAACGTGAACGGTCCGACCTCGCGACCGCGCAGGTCGGTGTAGCGGACGTCGATTTCCGCGGGCTCGCGGCCATCGGCAAAGGCGATCAGCGTGTTGGGTGGCGGCTTGCCAGTGCGCGGATCGAGACCCTGCGACTGGGCGGCCGTGGTGAATGGACCGCTGTCGCCGAGCCGATAGGCGAAGCCGATGGCCGCCTCGGGCAATTGCACGTAGGCCGACCATCCGGCATTGGAGCGCTGGAACGTCGCCGCCGGCGCGGTCTGGGCATTCCCGAGGGTGGTGTCGAGCGCGGTCTTGCGCCGCCGCGCCGCTTCCAGCCAGTCGCCGAGCATGACCGGATCGAGAAAATGCCGGGCGAGATCGCCGGCCTCGCCGCTGGCGAGGAATTTTGCCAAGGCCTCGCGCTCTTGGCGCTTCTCGGTGAGCGTCTGGCTGCCGAGACGCGATTCCGACACTTCGTCCGCCATCAGGTACCAGCCGGGGCCGTAATCGGGATGCGCTGCCACGAAGGCCGCGATGCGGTGCCCGCGCTCGGCCTCCTCGGCGAGGCTCGCGGCGGCAAGCTGATAGGCGAGCGATGTCGGCGACGGCGCCAGATCGGTCAGCACGGTCGCGGCCCCGGCGCGGCCGTCCTGGACGCGCAACACGGTCGCGAACCTCAGCCAGACGTCGACCGCATCGACGTCGAGCCGAGCCAGATCCAGATAGGCCCGCCGTGCCGCCGAGGCCTCGCCGCGGCTCTCGGAGCGGCGGGCATTGTGATAGAGCTCCGGCGCCGAACGCGGGCTGGCGACCGGCCCGTCGTCCTGGCTGAGCGCGGCATAGCGATGTGCCATGTCCTCGATCGTCGCCTTGGCCTCCGGCTCGGCGGCGTCCGGCGCCACGCCGGAAGCTGGCGACGGCGAGGGAGGGGCGAGCGCAACTGCGGCGGGTGGTGCTGCGGACTTGGCAGCCGGCGGGAGAGGGGCGAGCGCGACCTCCGGCGCACGTGCGGCCGGCCGAGCAGGGGCGGGAGCGACGGATTCGGCCGGGCGCTGCGGCTCGCCGGTTGCGGCCGGGGCCGGGCGAGCGGCGGGTGGGGCGGCAGCGGGTGGCGGGGTCGTGCTGGCTCGCGGCGCCTGTGCCGGCAGCTGGTTCGCTGTCGGCGCGACGTTGTTCGAGGCCTCCGCGGCCGTCTGCGGCAGCGCCGCGATCACGATCTGCTTGGTGTCGCGCAAAGCCTTCAGCTGTGCCTCGGCCGAGCGGATGATGTCCGGCGAGGCGGTGGGGCCGCAACTCTGCAGGAAGTCGGTGAGCGCCCGCTCGCTGTCGATCGCCCGCAAGGCCGCGGCGCCGCAGGAGGGCGCGGGCCTCGGCTTGGCCCGCATGAGGTCGAGCAGCGTCGGGCCAGCGAAGATCCCGGCGACACTGAGCCCGCCGACCGCGGCTGCCGCGACAAGGCCGGCCGCAAGACCCCGCCGGCGGCGGCCGCGCGTCGATGTCGGCCGCGGGATCGCCACCGTCGGTGCGCCCGCATCGCCAAGCGTCTCGTCCCAGCCGAGGCATCGGCGAAAGTCCGCGATCGTCAGCGGCCGATCCTTCGGATCCAGCCGCAGTCCTTGGTCGATGCCGGCGAGGAAACGCGCATCGATGCCCAGTCGGTCGCCGACCAGATCGGAGGCCGGCAGCAGCGGATCCGGCTCGCCCTGCGATACGGCGGCCAGCCGCGACATCGGCTTGGCCGGGATCCGCCCGGTCGCGGCGAAATACAGGCAGCCGGCCGCCGCAAAGATGTCGGTGTAGCGCCCCTGCCGACCGGCGGCCGGCTCTTGCTGGTCGGGCGGCGCATAATTCGGATTGGCGATCGCCAAGGTCGAGTCGTGGTAGAGGTCGAGCCCGTGGCCGACGGCGCCAAAGTCGATCAGCACCGGCTCTGCGACCGCCCGTCCGCGCCGCCGGGTGCGGATCATGATGTTCTTGGGACTGAGGTCGCGGTGCATCGTCCCATGCGCGTGCAAGTAGTCGACCGCGTCGAGCACCGGCTCGAGCAGGGCCCGAATCTCGGCTGCGTCGAGGCGGCCGCGGCCGACGACCCGATCGAACAGCATCTCGCCGTCGATATAGTCCATCACCAGGAAGACGCTGCCGTTCGCATGCACGACGTTTTCGCCGCGCACGATGTTGGGGTGGTCGAAATCGTCGACGAGTTTGCGCGCCTCCACTTCGAAGCGCTTCAGCGCCGCGGCATAGGCGTCGTGGTCGAGGCGGGACGACAGCTGGATGGACGTCTCGTGGCGATAGGCAAGCCCGTTGGGGAAGAACTCCTTGATCGCCACCTGCCGCTCGATCAGGCCGGCGGAACTGACCGCGGCATAGGTGATGCCGAAGCCGCCCTGACCGAGCACGCGCGTGATGCGATAGCCGCCGACCTCGGTGCCGACGGCAAGCGCATCGCGATAGGCTTTCTCGACCAAGGCCGAAACTCCCCAAGCCGGACACCGCAGACCGCTGCCATGATGACCGCCCAACTCCGGCCGATAGCACAGGGCCCATGAGCGACAGATGAATGCAGACCAATCGAGGCGGCAGGCACGGGTGGAGATACCGGTGGCTTGGGGCCGCTCACGCCGCCTTGCTGCTTGTGGCGACACCGCGCAGCCGGGCGATCTGCGCCGGCGTGCCGCCACGATCGCTGTCGATGACGATCCAGCCGTCGAACTCCGGCAGCGCCGCGATCACTGCCTCGACCTCGGCCGAGCCGGTGCCGGGGGAGACGAAGACGCCGTGGTCGACCGCCTCGAGATAGGACTGGCGCTGGCCGATGGCGGCGGCGGCGCGTTCGCCGTCGATGTCGGTCAGATGGATCATCACGATGCGCTCGGCGTGCGCCTTGGCGAAGGCCGCGGGCCTGGTGCCGCCCCAGGCGAGATGACCGGTGTCGAGCAGGAAGCCGACATCGGCCGAAGTCACGGCAATCAGCCGCTCGATGTCGTTGCCGCTCTCGACGATCGTGCCCATGTGCGGGCGATAGGCGAGCTTCAGGCCGGCGGCTTTGACGAGGCCGGCGAGGCCGGAGAGTTTGGTGCCGAACCCGATCCATTGGCGGATGTCGAGTTTCGGCCGCTTGGTCAAGGGCATGCCGCGATCGGTGTGGATGGCGCCGGTCATCTCGGCGACCGTCAGCACGTCGGCCCCGAGCGCGCGCGCCGCGGCGACATGTTCGGCGAGCCGGGCAAACTCCGCCTCGACGCTCGATGTCTGCAGGTTGATCGCATGGGTATGCGGCAAGAATGCGAGGGCGTGGCGGACGAGCGCGGCGCGCACGCACAGGATGTCGCGGCGTGAATGCGGTCCCAGTTCCAGGCCATCGAAGCCGGCGCGTGCCAGCGCGATCAGGTGTGCCTCACGCACGATGTCGTTGTTGAAGGGGGCGAAATCGTCTTCGTACCAGCCGATCGGGCCGGCTCCGATATGGATCGACATCAGCTTGCTCCGATTTCTCGTGGCTCCAACGTCGGGGCGCAGCGCTATCAGCGCAGCCTTGCTCGGTCGGTGGCCCGAAGGGGCGTTACAACCGGGAGCATGCCATCGGTCGCTGAAATTTCCGGGCGTCATTTCGCTAAAATTGTCCGCTTCGATCAAATCCGCCGACGTCCGGGAGATTGGACTTTCCATTCTATTTGGTTGGTACTAGGGAATGATAATTCCGGAATTCGTTCGCGGATGCGGCGATGCCGGTGACGGGTCTGCGGCGCCGGCGGTCGGTAAGCCGCGAGGTGCCGGCGGCCGGGTCGGCGCGCCGGCTGGTGATACCGGCTCGGTGGCGGCCCGAAGCAGTGGTGTGGCAGTCAGTTCGACAAGAAAGCGTTTCACAGCCGGACGGAGGACTGGCGATCGCCCCTCGATCCGCGCTATGTCCTTGTTCGGCCAGCCCCGGCCAGGGGCAGGCCATGATGACCGCGATCGCATTCCCACCCGCGCAAGCAAGGTGAGGCTGCCCGGAACAGGGCAGGTAACAGCGAGGAAACGACGCATGTTGAGGATAGGTGTTCTGGGCGCCGGTCGCATCGGCAAGATCCATGGCGGCAATGCGGCGGCCCATCCGCAGGCTCGTCTGGTTGCGGTCGCCGACCCGCACGCGCCTTCGGCCGAGGCCTTGGCAGAGGCGACCGGCGCCAAGGCGGTTGCCGCGGACGAGGTGATCGGTTCGAAGGAGATCGACGCCGTGCTGATCTGCACGCCGACGACGACGCACGCCGACTTCATCGAAGCGGCGGCGCGGGCCGGCAAGGCGGTATTCTGCGAAAAGCCGGTCGATCTTTCCGCTGACCGCATCCGCTCCTGCCTGAAGGTGGTGAAGGCCGCCGGCATCCCGCTGATGATCGGCTTCAACCGCCGGTTCGATCCGAATTTTGCCGAGTTGAAGCGGCGCATCGACGCCGGCGCAGTCGGCGACGTCGAACTCATCACCATCCTGTCGCGTGATCCCAATCCGCCGCATGCCGGCTATGTCGCCTCCTCGGGCGGCCTGTTTCGCGACATGATGGTGCATGACCTCGACATGGCCCGCTACCTGCTCGGCGAGGAACCGGTCGAGATCCATGCCGTCGGCTCGAGCCTGGTGGACCCGGACATCGGCCGTGAGGGCGACGTCGATACGGCCGCCGTGCTGATGAAGACGGCAAGCGGCCGCATTGCGCAGATCTCCAACTCGCGCCGCGCCACCTACGGCTACGACCAGCGCATCGAGGTGCACGGCTCGCTCGGGCTGGCGCGCGTCGGCAACGTGCACAAGTCGACGGTGGAGATCGCCACTCGCAACGGTTTCACCGCCGATCCGGTGCAGGATTTCTTCCTGCAGCGCTATGCCGACGCCTATCGCCTCGAACTCGACGCCTTCATCACGGCGGTGATCGCCGGCACGATGCCGGCACCGTCGGGCGAGGACGGCCTGTCGGCGCAACTGATGGCCGACGCGGCGACCGAATCCTGCTTCTCCGGCCAGCCGGTCAAGCTGTAAGGCGCGACGCCCTTCCGGTCGCAAGCCGGGCCCATCTTCCGTTCGCAAACAACCGGGCCCCCGATCCATGTTCTGGATCGGGGGCCATTCTCTATTCGCAAACAACCGGGCCCCGATCCATGTTCTGGATCGGGGCCCGGGGCGTCTCGCGGTCTGGTCAATTGCATCGCCGGGCGCGCGTGTCAGGCACGCGCCGAGCGACCGGCGGGTATCAGTTGAGCGCCTCGCGCGCCACGCGGCGGATCTCGTGCCGACCGATGTCGAGATCGGCCAGCGCACGATCATCGAGCGCGTTCAGTTCGGCGACGGTGCGATGATACTCGCGGAAACGTTCCCAAGACTGGGCCAGGGAGGAGGCCAAACGGGGAAGGGACATGTTAATCTCCTGTTTTCGGCCATGGAGCGCCCGGCTGCCGGGAGGTCAGGGTTCCCGTCAGGCCATTCACTTCAGGCAGTTGCGACATCTCAGTCCGCAGACCGCGGAGCCGACCGGCCGCTGTCAGGGCGACCGGGAGATCGAAACTGCAATTTATTGCTGCCTTGCGATCTCTTTCTGTAATATAGTCGGAGATCGGAATTTGCAAAAGGCCGATAGGTCAGCAGCAGTTATGCGATTGGTGCATATCGACGGGCAATTTCATTAACGACCTATTCACTTTTGCTGTTCGGCGCTGCAATACAAACTTTTGAGCTCTTGTGCAGCGCAATAGGAGCGCCTCTTGGCCGCCTATTTCACGGCTGCGGCGCCCGATGTCCGCACAAACCATCATCCTGCCGGGCAACTGCGGCTGCGATGCGGCAAAGCCTCGCATCGCTGGTATGGCTGACCGGCGGACGCAGCGGGTTGATCCGGCGTCCGGCGCGCTGCACTGCGGCGAGACCGGCGGCGCGGGCAGGACAGCCGCCGTTTCTGCGCGCTTGATCCCGGCCGACGCAACTCTATGATTCGGTTGCGGGAGGGTCCGCGCGTCGGGACAGCCATCGGCATCTGATGCATGGCAGAGCGATAGATCCGCGGCCCACGCACCTGTCTGATAGGAGAATACGTGATGGATAAGCGCCGCCTCGGTCGTTCCGACCTCTTCGTGTCCCCGATCTGCTTCGGCGGCAATGTGTTCGGCTGGACCGCCGACGAAGCACGCTCGCACGAGTTGCTCGATGCGTTCATCGACCGCGGCGCCTCCTTCATCGACACCGCCGACGTCTATTCGCGCTGGGTGCAGGGCAACTCGGGCGGCGATTCCGAGGCGATCATCGGCCGCTGGCTCAAGCGCCGCGGCGGGCGCGACAAGCTGATCATCGCCACCAAGGTCGGCATGGACATGGGCGACGGCAAGGTCGGCCTCGCCCCCGCCTATATCCGCCGTGCGGTGGAAGACTCGCTGCGCCGGCTGCAGACCGATCACATCGATCTCTACCAGTCGCACACGGACGATCCGGCGACACCGCTCGAGGCGACGCTCGAGGCCTACGCGCGTCTCATCGAGGAGGGCAAGGTCCGCTTCATCGGCGCCTCGAACTATTCGGCCGAACGGCTGGCTGCGGCGCTCGATCTCGCCGAGAAGGACGGCTATCCGCGCTACCAGACCATCCAGCCGGAATACAGCCTCTACTGCCGCGCCTCGTATGAGGCGGAGCTGCAGCCGCTGGCGGTCGAGCGCGAGATCTCCTGCATCTCGTATTTCTCCCTCGCCAACGGCTTCCTCTCCGGCAAATACCGCAGCGAAAAGGATCTGGCGCAATCGAAGCGCGGCGAGCGCGCAGTTGGTAAGTACCTGAACGAGCGGGGTTTCCGCATCCTGGACGCGCTGCGGCAGGTGGCCGGGGAGGCGACGGCGTCGATGGCCTCGGTGGCGCTCGCCTGGTTGATGACGCGCGCGAGCGTCGCCGCGCCGATCGCGTCCGCTACCTCGATCGCGCAAGTCGAGGATCTGATCGCCGCGGCACGGCTGACGCTGTCGGCGGAGGCCGTCGAGCGTCTGACCGAGGCGAGCAACGGCGGTTGATGGAAGCGGCCGATCAGAAACTCGGGGGCGTACAGGCCGAGACGATGACGAGGTCGCCCTCGCCGATGTTGCGGAAGGCATGCGGCCGGCGGCTGTCGAACAGATAGGCGTCGCCCGGCCCGAGTTCGTAGCGATGACCGTCGATGTCGAGCTGCAGGTGCCCCTTGATGACGATCCCGCCTTCCTCGCCCTGATGTGAAATCATCGGCCGGCCCGATTCGGAGCCGGCCTGATAGCGCTCGTGCATGATCTGCAGTGCGCGGTTGGCGAGATTGGCGCCGACCTGGCGGTAGGAGACGGCGCCGCCGGCGATCTCCCTGAGTTCGTGCGCCCGGAACACCACCTGCTCGGTGTCCGGTTCCGGTGCGGCGAAAAATTCGGCGATGCCGAGCGGAAAGCCGGACAGGATCTGCCTCAGCGCCGAGATCGACGGGCTGACCCGGTTCGATTCGACCATGGAAATGGTGGCGTTGGACACCCCGGCCTTCTTGGCGAGCGCGCGTTGCGACAGGCCGGCGGCGATTCTGAGCTCACGCAGGCGGCGCCCGACGTCGATTTCGCCCGATCCCCCGCCCCGCATCGCCAATTCCCGTCTCAGACCTTGCGCCGGAGCCGCACGACCACGTCGATGCGGGTAATCTCCATGCCTTCCGGCGGGACCGGTAGGTCGGAAAAGGCGACCGAGGTGGCGGGAATGTCGATCATCCGGTTTTCCGCCTCGACGAAGAAATGGTGATGATCGCTGACATTCGTATCGAAATAGGATTTGGCGCCGTCGGCGGCGAGTTCGCGCAACAGGCCCACTTCGGTGAACTGGTGCAGCGCGTTGTAGACGGTCGCCAACGACAGCGGAATGCCGGCGTGCAAGGCTTCCTCATACAGCGCTTCGGCCGAGACGTGACGATGGCCCCTGCCATAGAGCAGCGAGACCAGCGCGATGCGCTGCCGGGTCGGCCTGAGGCCAGCCTTGCGCAGCATCGAGGTCACGCATGGACCTACGACCGTCATTCCCTGTCCGCCTTCCGCCAGCATCCGCGCGCGCTCCAATCTCATGCAGGCCGGGTCGCGCCATCGCGCCCCAGCCATCCCTGATGAGAATACTAGGTATTTGCCCGGTTTCATGCAAGGCGGCTGCGCCAGTCGGTCGCGCGGGGGGCGCGAAACGGCGGAATCTCCGGAAAAAAGCTTGGTTTCCGCCGCGATTCCGGTCGCCGTCGGGAGAGATCAGACGGCATCTTTCGGCCGGGACGTGCCTGTGTTAGGAAAGCCGACCGTCGTTCGGCGGAACCGGGAGCCTCGGCGCCCGTTGCGATGTGTCAGACGCGGCGGCAGGCTTGACGCCGCTGAAAACGACGCGGCGGCGGTTGCACTGCCGAGGAGAAACGACGACGAGGAATTCTGGGAGGCCGGCGGTTGTCCGCAGCTTCGGCCCGGATCGCGAAACGCTGGAATGGCCAAGACGATGGAAGATCGACAGACCAAATTCGAATACGATGAGCTGCTGGCTTGCGGTCGCGGAGAATTGTTTGGAGCAGGCAATGCTCAGTTGCCGCTGCCGCCGATGTTGATGTTCGACCGGATCGGCGAGATCTCCGAAACTGGCGGCCTCAACGACAAGGGCTACGTGCGCGCCGAACTGGCGATCAAGCCCGATATGTGGTTCTTCCCCTGCCACTTCAAAGGCGATCCGGTGATGCCCGGCTGCCTCGGGCTCGACGCTCTGTGGCAGCTCTGCGGCTTCTTCCTCGGCTGGCTGGGCTCGCCCGGCCGCGGCCGGGCGCTTGGCGTCGGCGAGGTCAAATTCGCCGATCAGGTGTTGCCGACGGTGAAGCAGGTCGAATACGGCATCGACTTCAAGCGCGTGATGCGCTCCAAGCTGGTTCTCGGCATCGCCGATGGCTGGCTGAAGGCCGACGGTCGGCAGATCTACTCTGCCAAGGACTTGAAGGTCGGCCTGTTCCAGACGGCCGCCGCGGTCTGAGGCCCTCCGCGCCCTCATGCGGCAGTTGAGCGAAATCGCGCCCGGCGACACGATTCCTGTTGATTGCGACCGGCCGTTTGCGGCAAATCGCATATCGCGCGGCGACGTCCGCCGCCAAAACGCGGCCAGCCCTTCCGGCCCCGCCGGGACGTGCTCCACGGCCCGAACGACCAGGGGAGTGTCGGCGTGCGCCAACTGCGAACGCACCGGTCGCCGTTCGGTCGCGTGGTCGGATTATGATAAACTTCCGCGGCCGGGTGAGAGGGCCGGCCGCACCGGGGCAGGGTTTCGCTCTAGAGCGCGATGCTGGCACATGGAAACATGTGACAGCTGAATCAGCGCTCTAAGCTATTCATAGAGCAGTGATTCAGCTTTCAGATGGATCGTCGGGCGATTCCATCTGCAAGCATCCTGCTCTAGCCGGGCGCCGGTCGGCGGGATCGCGTCTCGGGTTTTTGGACGTGGGTGAGACGATTTGCGGCGGCAGCGCGCGGTCAAAGCCCCGCCGCCGAGGTCCGGCCGGTGCTGACCGGTCGGACGGCAACGAAGGACAGTGGCGATATGAGGCGCGTAGTCGTAACGGGCATGGGGATCGTTTCCTCCATCGGAAACAACACCCAGGAGGTCTTGGCCAGCCTTCGCGAGGCCAAATCGGGGATTTCGCACGCCGAACGCTTTGCCGAACTGGGGTTCCGCTGCCAGGTGCAGGGCGCCCCGAACCTCAATGCCGAAGACATCGTCGATCGCCGCGCCATGCGCTTTCACGGCGGCGGCACCGCCTGGAACCACGTCGCCATGGATCAGGCGATCCGCGATTCCGGACTTGAGGCGGGCGAAGTCTCCAACGAGCGCACCGGCGTCATCATGGGCTCCGGCGGTCCTTCGACCCGCTCCATCGTCGAGGCTGCTGACGTGACCCGCGACAAGGGTCCGAAGCGTGTCGGCCCCTTCGCCGTGCCGAAGGCCATGTCGTCGACGGCATCGGCCACCATGGCGACCTTCTTCAAGATCAAGGGCGTCAATTATTCCATCTCCTCGGCCTGCGCCACGTCGAACCACGGCATCGGCAATGCCAATGAATAGAACCACTGGGGCAAGCAGGACGTGATGTTCGCCGGCGGCTGCGAGGAACTCGACTGGACGCTCGCGGTGCTGTTCGATGCCATGGGCGCCATGTCGACCAGATTCAATGCCACGCCGGACCGCGCCTCGCGTGCCTATGACAGGGCGCGCGACGGTTTCGTCATCGCCGGCGGCGCCGGTGTCGTCGTCCTCGAGGAACTCGAGCGGGCCAAGGCGCGCGGCGCCAAGATCTACGGCGAGATCGTCGGCTATGGTGCGACGTCCGACGGCTACGACATGGTCGCGCCGTCGGGCGAGGGGGCCGAGCGCTGCATGCGGATGGCGATCGCCAACGTCAAGGGCAAGATCGACTACATCAACCCGCACGCCACCTCGACGCCGGCCGGCGACGGCCCGGAGATCGACGCCATCCGCAAAGTGTTCGGCAATGAGGACAGGTGCCCGCCGATCGCCGGCACCAAATCGCTGACCGGCCATTCGCTCGGTGCCACCGGCGTGCAGGAGGCAATCTATTGCATGCTGATGATGCAGAACGGCTTCATTTGCGAGAGCGCCCATATCGACGAACTCGATCCGGCCTTCGCCGACATGCCGATCGTGCGGAAACGCATCGATGACGCGCAGCTTGAGCGCACGCTGTCCAATTCCTTCGGGTTCGGCGGCACCAACGCGACGCTGGTCTTGCAGCGCTACGATGGTTGACAAGTGCGACGGAGTGTCATCGAAACGGAGTGGTCTTGTCACATCGCTGGCGATCGGCCGGCGTCATAGCATGGACGGCGGCGATCTGGCCGGGTGGGGCGGCCGTTTCCCGAATCGACGGCGGGTTGGAAATCGCGGGACGGCCGGTTGAACGCAGCCGTCGCGAGAGCACGGTGATTTCGGACGAAATCGCCCTGCGATCGCTGCGAAATCTGGGTCGGCGCTCGGTTAATTCGCTAGAGCGGAGATTCAGCTTTTTGACGTCGCCGTCAAAGCGCATCCTGCGTGCGAGCGTGTTCGGTCCGGATCGATGCGATCTGGACGACAAGGACATGCTTAAGTTATTGAATATAGGGCATTTCCTTTCGATTCGATGAGTCCATCCGATCGGGACATGCTTGAGGCCTTCGGAATGACGGCAATCGCCGGTCAGGTCTGTCCAAGCGAGGACGCTGGCGAGGTGCAAGGTGGAGAGCGCGCCGGGCGCGTACCAGAGGCGTGAAGGAGCGGGAATATGAGCGGGCTGATGCAGGGCAAGCGCGGTTTGGTGATGGGCGTTGCCAACGACCATTCGATCGCCTGGGGAATTGCCAAGAAGCTCGCCGACGAGGGCGCTGAGCTCGCCTTCACCTACCAGGGCGAAGCCTTCGGCAAGCGGGTGCGTCCGCTGGCCGACAGTGTCCATTCGAAGCTGCTGCTGCCATGCGACGTCGAGGATGTCGCCTCGGTCGACGCCGTGTTCGCCGCGCTGAAGGCGGCCTGGGGCCGGCTCGACTTCCTCGTCCATGCCATCGCCTTTTCCGACAAGAACGAATTGAAAGGCCGCTACGCCGACACCAGCCGCGACAACTTCGTTCGCACCATGGTGATCTCCTGCTTTTCGTTTACCGAGATCGCCAAGCGCGCGGCCGGCCTGATGACCAGCGGCGGCGCGATGGTGACGCTGACGTACGGCGGCTCGAACCGCGTCATGCCCAATTACAATGTCATGGGCGTCGCCAAGGCGGCGCTCGAATCCTCGGTGCGCTATCTCGCCATGGATTTCGGCGCCGACGGCGTCCGGGTGAACGCCATTTCCGCCGGCCCGATCCGGACGCTGGCCGGCTCCGGCGTCTCCGACGCGCGGCTGATGTTCAATTTCCAGAAGCGCAATTCGCCGCTCGCCCGCACCGTGTCGATCGAGGAGATCGGCGGCACCGCGGCCTATCTGCTGTCCGACCTCTCCGCCGGCGTGACCGGCGAGGTGCATTTCGTCGATTCCGGCTACAACATCGTCTCCATGCCGCGGCTCGACGAGTTGAAGGTGCAGGAGAGCCGGGAAAACCAGGGCGCTCCCGACGAGCCCGTCGCCCGCCGCAACGGCTCGGGCGATCCCGTCGCCCGGAGAAACGCCGCGGAGTGAGCGGCGACGGCCGCTGGCTGCAGGCAAGATGCTCCTGTGGAGCGATTTGAGCCGCGAACGCCGCGAGTTCAGGCGAGCGGCCGGCAGGCGACGACCGCTGGCTGCAGGCAAGACGCTCCGGTGGAGCGATTTGAGCCGCGAACGCCGCGAGCTTGGGCGAGCGGCCGGCAGGCGACGGCCGCTGGCTGCAGGCAAGATGCTCCTGTGGGGCGTTTTCGGCCGCGAACGCTGGCGAAGCTCAGGCGAGCGGCCCGGCAGGCGACGGCAGTTGGCTGCAGGCAAGACGCTCCTGTGGGGCGTTTTCGGCCGCGAACGCCGCGAGTTCAGGCGAGCGGCCGGCAGGCGACGGCCGCTGGCTGCAGGCAAGATGCTCCTGTGGGGCGTTTTCGGCCGCGAACGCTGGCCAAGCTCGGGCAGGCGTGAAGGCGTGAACCCTGGACGCCGCCGGACGTCTGAAGCGTCAATTGATGCAGACAGCCGAGCATTCCGCTCAAGTGGGCGGCACGGCATTTTCGGTCGCGCAAGGGCGGCTGCATCGGAAAAACCATCCCGGTAAGAGCTGAATTCCGGAAGAAATCGGCAGGGATCGCGCGAATGGAGCGGCCGGACGGAAAATTTCCGCGAAAATTTAGGTCAGCAATATTGACCTTTATCGGGAAAGGCGCATGATGGCGGCCTGCCCCAAAGCCGCAGCCACGAGGCCAGCCGCGCTCGCAACGACGTGGCACGTTGGCAAACGGATGGTTCGGCGCCGGGCAGTACCGGAGGAACCCATTGTGACCCGCCATGAGATGATCTGGAGCGCCAATCTCGCCACCCGCGCCGAACGCATGCGCGCTTCGGAGATCCGCGAACTGCTGAAGCTCCTAGATCAGCCCGACATCATCTCGTTCGCCGGCGGCATTCCCGAACCCAGTCTGTTCCCATTCGACGTAGCCCGGCGAGTGACTGCCGGCATCCTGGCCGATCCGAATCTGGGTCCGCAGGCGCTGCAATATTCGGTAAGCGAGGGGTACCTGCCGCTCAGGCAATGGATCGCGGCGCACATGGGCCGCCTGGGCGTCGCCTGTACGCCCGACAACATTCTGATCACCAACGGCTCGCAGCAGGGGCTCGATTTCCTCGGCAAGCTACTGCTGTCGCCCGGCGACACCATGCTCGTCGAGGCGCCGACCTATTTGGGGGCGTTGCAGGCGTTCAACGCCTATGAGCCGCGCTACGACCGGCTGATGCCGGAGGGCGGCAACCGCACGCCGGCATCCTATGCCAGCGCCGCGCTGGCGGCCGGTGGTCGGGTGAAGGCCGCCTATGTGGTGCCTGATTTCGCCAATCCGACCGGCGAGACCATGAGCCTGGCCGGGCGCGAAAGCCTGCTCGACCTCGCCGAAGACCTCGGCATCGCCGTCATCGAGGATACGGCCTACGAGGCGCTGCGCTACGAGGGGGAGAGCCTTCCGCCGCTCCTCGCTCTCGACGTCGCCCGCTGCGGCGATATCGATCGCACCCGCACGGTCTACTGCGGCACGTTCTCCAAGACCGTGGCGCCGGCCTATCGCGTCGGCTGGGTCTGCGCAGCCAAGGAGATCGTCGCCAAACTGGTGCTGGCCAAACAGGCGGCCGACCTGCATTCCTCGACCATCAACCAGATGGTGATGCACGGCATCGCCGTTGCCGCCTATGACGCGCAGGTGACGGCCGCCCGCGCCCTCTATCGCGGCCGCCGCGACGCGCTTCTGGCCGCGCTCGAGCGCGAGATGCCGGAGGGCGTCTCCTGGACGAAGCCGGAGGGCGGGCTGTTCGTCTGGGCGACACTGCCGGAACGCTTCGACGGCGCGGCACTCCTCGCCCGCTCGATCGCCGAGGAGCGCGTCGCCTTCGTGCCGGGCTCGGCCTTCTTCGCCACCGATGCCCACCTGAATACGCTTCGGCTCAATTTTTCGTCACCGAACGAAGAGAAGATCGCCGAGGGCATCAAGCGGCTCGGCCGGCTGATCCGGCGGATGTGACGCCCGAGCCCAGATGGAGGCCAGCATGAGCGAAGGCGCGGAAGTCTATCCCCTGGCGGTCGAGGCGGCGTCCGCGCCGCCGCGAGTGAGGCCGTCGAACTATCCCGAGCCGTTTTTCTCCCGCATGGAGCGCCGGAAAAAGCAGCCGCTCGGCGATCTGTTCGGGCTGAAGGCATTCGGCGTCAACTTGACGACGCTTCAACCCGGCGCCGAATCGGCGCTGCTGCACCGCCACAGCCGGCAGGACGAATTCGTCTACATCCTGGTGGGCAACCCGACGCTCGTCACCGATCGCGGCGAGGTCGAGCTGCAGCCTGGGATGTGCGCCGGCTTTGCCGCCAACGGCGTCGCCCACCAACTGGTCAATCGCACCGAAGCGGATGTCGTCTATCTCGAGATGGGCGATCGCGTGGCCGGCGATGAGGGCTCCTACCCGGCCGACGATCTGCAGGCCCGGCTCGGAGCCGACGGCAAATGGATCTTCATCCATAAGGACGGCACGCCGTACTGAGCAGCCGGGCGTCCGGTTGGTGCGGGCGAGGTTGGAGCAGGCAGCCGTCAGAACGCGGTGCGCGCCCGCATCGCCGCCGACAGCGTGCCATCGTCGAGATAGTCGAGCTCGCCGCCGACCGGCACGCCGTGGGCGAGGCGGGTGACCTTGAGCGTGATGCCGTCCTCGGCCAGATGCGCCAGCTGGTCGGTGACGTAGTGCGCCGTCGTCTGGCCTTCCACCGTGGCATTCACCGCCAGGATCACTTCGTGGATGCTCCCGGAGCGGCAGCGCTCGATCAGCTGGGCGATGGTCAGGTCCGAGGGTCCGATGCCGTCGAGCGGCGACAACACGCCGCCGAGCACATGGTATTTCGCCGAAATCGCGTTCGCCCGTTCGAGCGCCCACAGGTCCGAGACGTCCTCGACCACCACGATCACCGAAGCGTCGCGGCGCTCGTCGCTGCAGACGGTACACGGATCGATGGTATCGACGTTGCCGCACACCGAGCAGATCCCGACCTTGTCGACCGCCTCCTGGCAGGCGACGGTCAACGGCACCAGCAGCGATTCCTTCTTCTTGATCAGGTGCAACGCGGCGCGGCGGGCCGATCGCGGTCCAAGCCCCGGCAATTTTGCGAGGAGCTGGATCAGCCGTTCGATTTCCGGTCCGGTAACGCGCTTCGCCATGGGTTCGGCATCCGTGCCACCGGGAGCTGTCGCGCCGCCGGCCTGATTCGACGGTGGAAGTCATAGCATCTCGTCGATCAGGGAACGACAGCGGCCTTGTCCGCTCCGGCCAGGCAGCGGCGCGACGCCCGCCGCCCAATGCTGCGAACGGCGGAGACCACGTCCCGCCACCCGGTTTTGCTGGCATTTGAACGAACTTATGTATAAGCGGAAGTCCCTGACCGACGGGTTCGGCCCGGCATCGGCATTCTCATGCTGCGCCGGCGACCGGATCGGTCCGTCATGCGATACTGCCGGCAGCCGCCGATCGATTCCCTCAGTCCGTGCCGGGGGAGCCGGCCGGATAGCTCGGCGCCGCCGCAAGCCTTGGCCCAGGACCGTAAACGCACCCGATGACGACGCCGCTTTCCCATATCCGCAACTTTTCCATCGTCGCCCATATCGACCACGGCAAGTCGACCCTTGCCGATCGGCTGATTCAGTATTGCGGCGGCCTGGAAAGCCGCGAAATGGTCGAGCAGGTGCTCGACAACATGGAGATCGAGCGCGAGCGCGGTATTACCATCAAGGCGCAGACTGTCAGGCTGAACTATCTGGCCAATGACGGCGAGACCTATGTCCTCAACCTGATGGACACGCCCGGCCACGTCGACTTCGCCTACGAGGTGTCGCGCAGTCTGGCGGCCTGCGAGGGCTCGCTGCTCGTCGTCGATGCCAGCCAAGGCGTCGAAGCTCAGACGCTCGCCAATGTCTACAAGGCGATCGATGCAGGCCACGAGATCGTGCCGATCCTCAACAAGATCGATCTGCCGGCCGCCGACACCGATCGCGTCAGGGAGCAGATCGAGGAGGTGATCGGCATCGACGCCTCCAACGCCGTGCCGATCTCGGCCAAGACCGGGCTCGGCATTCCGGACGTGCTGGAGGCGATCGTCACGCGCCTTCCCGCCCCGAAGGGCGACGAGTCCAAGTGCTTGAAGGCCATGCTGGTCGACAGCTGGTACGACATGTACCTCGGCGTCGTCGTGCTGGTGCGCGTCGTCGACGGCTACCTGAAGCAGGGCCAGAAGGTCCGCATGATGGGCACCGGCGCCACCTACGACGTGGAGAAGGTTGGTGTCTTCACCCCGAAGCTGAAGGACGTCGGCATCCTCGGTCCCGGCGAGATCGGCGCCATCACCGCCTCGATCAAGGAGGTAGCCGACACCAAGGTCGGCGACACCATCACCGACGACAGGAAGCCGACGGACGAGATGCTGCCGGGCTTCAAGCCGTCGCAGCCGGTGGTGTTCTGCGGCCTGTTCCCGGTCGACGCCGCCGACTTCGAGGATCTCAGGACGGCGGTCGGCAAGTTGCGGCTGAACGATGCCTCGTTCACCTACGAGATGGAGACCTCGGCGGCCCTGGGGTTTGGTTTCCGCTGCGGCTTCCTCGGGCTCCTCCACCTCGAAATCATCCAGGAGCGGCTGGAGCGCGAATTCAACCTCGACCTGATCGCCACCTCGCCCTCGGTCGTCTATCAGATGCACCTGACCGACGGCACGGATCTGGAAATGCACAATCCGGTCGACATGCCGGAAGTGACCAAGATCGAAGAGATCAAGGAGCCGTGGATCCGCGCGACGATCATGACGCCGGACGAGTATCTCGGTTCGGTGTTGAAGCTGTGCCAGGACAAGCGTGGCATCCAGGCCGATCTGTCGTATGCCGGCTCGCGCGCCATGGTGATCTACGACTTGCCGCTGAACGAAGTCGTGTTCGATTTCTATGACCGGTTGAAGTCGGTATCGAAGGGCTATGCCTCCTTCGACTACGAATTGACCGACTACCGCCCCGCCGATCTGGTCAAGATGCAGATCCTGGTCAATTCCGAAGCGGTCGACGCCTTGTCGATGCTGGTGCATCGCACCCGTGCCGAGGCCCGCGGCCGCGCCATCTGCGAGAAACTGGCCGAGGTCATCCCGCCGCACATGTTCGTGATCCCGGTGCAGGCGGCGATCGGCGGCAAGATCATCGCCCGCGAAACCATCCGGGCGCTGCGGAAAGACGTCACCGCCAAGTGCTACGGCGGCGACGCCACCCGCAAGCGCAAGCTCCTCGACAAGCAAAAGGAGGGCAAGAAGCGCATGCGGCAGTTTGGCAAGGTGGAGATCCCGCAGGAAGCCTTCATCCAGGTGCTGAAGGTGGAGAGCTGACGGTCGGCTCTCACGCCGCCTGCCGGGCGGGCAGGGCAAACGACCGCGCCGTTGCCACCGCCCCGACCTCGAATGGCGTGGCGTCGCCCCAGAAGCGCTTGGCGAACTTTTGGTGATCGACCCGGTACGGCCGGTCCCAGACGAAGCGCATCTCGACGAAGCCCTTCAGCATCGGCATCGCCAATCCAAGCGCCGGCAGCGCCCAGAGCGGAATGGCGGTGATGCGCGGCTTCGCTCCGAGTTCCGCCGCGCCAAGGCGAAGGATGTTTCGCGCGGTCGTGGTCGGCGCCGACGGCACATGCCAGGCCTGACCGAAGGCATCGTCCGGCGCGTCGAGCAGCGTGACGACGGCGCGGCCGATATCCGGTACATAGGCGAAATCGTGCAGCTGGTCGGGCGGGACGATCAGCGTCGCCGCCTTGCCCTTGGCCAGGGCGCCGAGCCCCATGTCGCCGAACATCGACAGGGCGCCGACCGCCGGCCCGTAGAAATCGGGCGCCCGGAGCGCTGCGAATTTCACCCGGCCCGCCGTTGCCGCCGCCATCCACTGGCGGGTGACGGCCGCGCGGGTCGCCGGCTTGGCGCCGTAGTCGGTCAGCGGCATATCCTCGGTCAGCGGCCGGTCCTGCGGTCCGTACATGTAGAGATTGTCGACGAACACGACGCGGGCGCCGGTCTTCTCGGCCGCAGCAAGAATGTTGGCGATGGCCTTCGGCCAGGCGTCCTTCCAGACGCGGCCGTCATAGGCAAAGCCGACGGCCAGCACGATCTGGCTCGCCCCGTCCGCAGCCGCCATCACCGCTTGCGTATCGAGGATGTCCGCCGCGCGGAAGCGGGCTGCCGCCGGCAGATGCGCGGGCGCCCGGCGTTGCGCCACGATCACTTCGCGTCCGCCGGTCGCCGCGAGCTGCGTCACCGCCTCGCCGCAGGCGCCATATCCGAACACGGCAATCGTCTCGCTCATCGAACCCTCCATCCGGCCGAGGCAGGTATAGCCCCACAGGCGGGATATCAAAAATGCATTGTTTGTATTCGGATCATGCGCAATATTGATAGTTGCATGAGTCCCGGCAGGATCCGGCCACCGCCGCGGAGTGCAGACGGGGAGCTTCGAATGATCCGCGACGTCAACCTGTCCGGCCTCGACCTGAACCTGCTGCCGCAGTTGGGGGCGCTGCTACGCCGCTGCAATGTGACGCGGGCAGCCGAGGAGGTCGGGCTGAGCCAGCCGGCAATGAGCCGGGCGCTCGCCCGGCTGCGCGCCGAATTCGATGATGCCCTGTTGGCGCGCGGCCGCGACGGGCTGGTCCTGACGCCGCGTGCGGCGGAATTGCTGCCCCGCGTCGAGGCGGCGCTCGCCGATTTGAAGGCCCTCTTCCGCGAGCCGCAGTTCGATGCGGCCACGGCCGAACGCACCATCCGCATTGCCGCCGCCGACACGCAGACGGTGCTGCTGGTGCCGGCGCTGATGGCGCGATTGGCCGAGGCGGCGCCCGGCGTGTCGCTCAGGGTCGAGTCCTACGGCCCGGACCTGTTGCAACGCATGGACAAGGGCGTGGTCGATCTCGCCTTCGCCTTGGCCACCACGCCATTGCCGCCCGGCACCGTGTCGGAGTCGATCGCCGAGGATCGTCTGGCGCTCGTCATGCGCCGCAACCATCCGGCGGCGGATCGCGACTGGACGCTTGCCGACTACGCCCGCTACGATCACGTTGGCGTTGCGATTATCGGCGACGGTTCCTCCGAACTCGATGCCATCCTCGCCGCATCCGGGCTGCGGCGGCGCATCGCGCTGGTCACCCCGCATTTCACCGCCGCGGTCGCCGCGGTCGCCGCGACCGATCTCGTCACCACCATTTCGGCGACCTTCGCCGAGCGTCTGGCCGAGCCGTTCGGCCTCGTGTTGAAGTCGCCGCCGTTGCCGGACGCCCGCCTGCCGATGACGCTGGTGTGGTCGCACCTGCGCGACCGCGATCCCGTGCTCAAATGGTTCCGCGGCCTTGTCGGCCGGGTGGCGGCCGGCGTCTACCCCGGCCCAACGTCATCCGGCCGATAGCGTTTTCCAGCAAAGTGCCAGTCACACGGAAAAGCCCCATGTCACTTCGCGCCGAGCCTTTCATGACCGACAGTCGTCACGCCTTTCCCGGCCTCGTCTGGGCTTTCCATTTTGTCCCCGATGGCCAGACCGTCATCGCGCTCGAGGGCGAAGCGAGTCTGCCGGAGAACCTGCCCACCGACGGCTTCGTCTGGCTGCACCTGGCGGTTCCCGACGGGCGCATTGAGGCCCAGGCCGCGCGGCTGCCGACCCTCGGTCCGGCGATCGCGCAAGTGCTCGTCGGCCGCGACCGCCATCTGATGTTGTCGATGATCGACGGGGTGCTGGCCGGCATCATGCCGGCCTTCCTCAACGACCTGACCGACGAGATCCGCGAGGTCGGGCATTTCCATTTTGCCTTGACCGAGCGCCTGTTGGTCACCGCACGCCGGCTGCCGCTGCAGACCATGAGCGCCATGCGCTCCGAAC
>JARLIU010000070.1 GCA_031291595.1 Ancalomicrobiaceae bacterium
ATCGTCGAGCCGGTGCCCTGGAAGCCGCGCCGTGACATGAAGCGCCGCTCCCGTCTCGTCGACGAACACCGCCGCCGCCTCGGCGATCCGGTGCTCGGCGGCACAACCCGCCGGCCGCAAATGACCGCGTATCGTCAGCAGGCGCTCGGGATCGCCGCCCGCATGGCCGCCGCTCCTGCCCGACCGCGCGACCTCAAAGCCGCCGCCCCCGACGCAGCCAAGATCCTGCAGCACAATGTCTACGGCTGGTTCGAACGCATCGAGCGCGGGCTCTACGGCCTCACCCCGGCCGGTCGGCAGGCGCTCGTCACCTGGGCCGAGCATCTGCCGGCCGCGACCAGACCCGAACCCGACGCCCGCGCCGCCTGACGCGACTGCGGGCCGGTCTGCCTCCCTGACCAGTGCCGCGCCGGGCATCTCCAGCCCCGGCGACGCCCGGACGGATTGCCCGAATGTCCAATCTCGACATCCCGCAGAAGCCGCACAGCCTGCTTGAAGATGCGATGGCGCTCATCGTCGGCGCGACCATCGCCGCCCTCGGCGTCACCCTGCTGAAAACCGCCGGGCTTGCCACCGGCGGTACCGCGGGCCTCGCCTTTCTCATCTACTATAAGACCGGCTGGAACCTCGGCGCCGTCGTGTTTGCGGTCAATCTGCCGTTCTACGTCTTCGCGGTGAAGGCGCTCGGTTGGCGCTTCACCATCAAGACGTTCGTCGCCGTCGCCATCCTGTCGGCGGAAACCGCCTATGCGCCCTGGCTCATCAAGATCGGCGACGTGCAGCCGGTCTACGCGGCGATCGTCGGCGGTCTGTTGGTCGGCGTCGGTCTGCTGATCCTCATCCGCCACAAGGCCAGCCTTGGCGGCGTCGGCATTCTCGCCGTCTACCTGCAGAATCGCCTCGGACTTTCGGCCGGCAAATTCCAGATGAGCGTCGACGTCGTCATCGTCGCCGCCGCGCTTCTGATCATGAGCCCTTCGGCGGTGGCGCTGTCGGTCGCCGGCGCCGTCGCCTTGAACCTCGTCATCGCCATGAACCACCTGCCCGGCCGCTACAACGGCTTCTGACCGGGCGCCGTCCCGTCACTTCGCCGGCCGTGTCATTTCGCCGGCCCGCTCACTTCGCCGGCAAAGTGCGGACGAACGCCAGGCTGGCATCGAGAAGCCGCTTGACCAGGTCCTCGTCGCAGCTGTCGGCCGAGGCCCGCACCCAGCCCGCCATCGGCCGCCCGCCCGACAGCATGCGTTCGACGCCGGGGATCGCCAGGGCCCAGCCGTCGTTGCCGGCCCCGAGCCGGGCCAACAGCCCGTCGGTCCGCGCTCCGCACAACAGGTTGCCGCGATGCATCCACGCGAGACCGCCGAACATCGACTTGTGGCTGAGCCCGGCCTCCTCGCCCAAGCAATCCCACACCAGTTGCTCGAGCCCCTTGTCGCGCACCATCACCACCCTCGTCGCCGGATTCGCCGAAGACGAGGATAGCAGCCGGAGCAGGATGCTTTCAGATGGAATCGCCCGGCGATCCATCGATGTGCTGAATCACTGCTCTATGAATAGTTTAGAGCGGCAGCGGGTTACAGCGCCTTGCGGTAGAGCTCGAGCACCTGGGCGTCGGTCATCGGTGCCGGATTGCCGGGGGCGCAAGGGTCCTGCTGCGCCTTCTTCACGAACGTCGGCAGATCGGCCTCGGTCACGCCGAGGCTGGCGAAGCCCGAGGGAATGCCGACGGTCTTCGACAGATCCTTGATGGCCTGGATCGCCGCCTTCGACGCGGTCTCCTCGTCCATGCCGGCGGTATCGACGCCCATCGCCTTGGCGATGGTGGCGAAGCGCTTGACCGCGAACGGCCGGTTGAACTCTTCCACGATCGGCAACAGGATGGCGTTGCACACGCCGTGCGGCAGATCCTTCACCGCGCCGGGTTGATGCGCCATGGCGTGCACATAGCCGAGGCCGGCGGAATTGAAGGCGAGGCCGGCGATGAACTGGCCGTAGGCCATCATCTCGCGCGCTTCCAGATCGCTACCGTCCGCGACCGCGCGCGGCAGATAGGCGGCGATGATGCGGATGGCTTCGAGCGCCGAGAAGTCGGTCAGAACATGCGCGCCCTTCGACACATAGGCCTCGATGGCGTGGGTCAGCGCATCCATGCCAGTCGCCGCCGTCGTCGCCGCCGGGATCTTCGTCATCATCGAGGCGTCGTTGACGGAAATGTCGGGGATGATGTTGGCATCGATGATCACCATCTTCACCGCATTGGCGGAATCGGTGATGACGGCGTTGGAGGTGACTTCGGCTGCCGTGCCCGCGGTGGTGTTGACGGCGACGAGGAAGGCGCCGGGCTTAGCGACGTGGCCGACGCCGTTATAGCCCGTGATCGGCCCAGGATTGGCCGAAAGGATGCGGACCGCCTTGGCGGTGTCGATCGGGCTGCCGCCGCCGACCGCGATCAGGCAGTCGCAACCATCGGCCTTGAACTGGGCGAAGGCCTCGTCGACCTGTTTCACCGTCGGGTTCGGCACCACGCCGGAATAGACCGAGGCGGCGATGCCGAGGTTGGCGAGCCCGGCGATCAGCGGTTGGTAGACGCCGAGCTTGGCCAGCACGGCATCGGTGACGATCAGCGGCTTGGTAAAGCCGCGTGCCTGGATCTCGACCGGCACGTCGGCAAGTGCGCCGGCGCCGGAGAGGTTGATTTTCGGAAAGCAGAGGCGAAAGGTCATGTCATGGTCTCCTGATCCCGCCCCACCAGACGTTCTGGCGGTTGCGGGAGTTGCCGCCGGCCGTCACGCTCCCGGGCTGAACCGGGGCTTGCGGCATGCCGGCTCAATGCGATGAGTCGATTGCGGTAAAGCGGCGGAAGCGCTCGCGCACGGCTTCCGGCACGGTCGCAACCGGGTGGATGTCCTTGACGGCGAAGGAGTGCCGGACGATGGCGCGGGCGTCGGCCAGCGACGAAATGGCCCCCAAGGCCATCATCTGCAGACAGGCGTTGCCGAGCGCCGAGGTCTCGACCGGACCGGCGCTGACCGGCACCTCGCAGGCATCCGCGGTGAGCTGGTTGAGGAGCGCATTCTGCGAGCCGCCGCCGATGATGCGGACGCGGGTGATCGGCGTGCCGCGCAGCGCCTCGAGTTCACCCTTGACCCGCGCGTAGTCGAGCGCCAGGCTGTCGAACACGCAGCGCGCCATGGCGCCGGGGCCTTCGGGGACAGGTTCACCGTGCTCGCGGGCATAGCCGGCGATCGTCTCCACCATGCTGCTGGGATTGAGGAAGCGCTGGTCGTCGGGCTCGATCAGCGAGCCCCAGGCCGGTGCGGCTTCGGCGGCAGCGACGAGACTGGCAAAATCCGGCGAGCCCAATTCCTTGCGAATCCGCTGGATCAGCCAGAGACCCATGATGTTTTTCAACACCGTGTAGCGGCCGCAGACCCCGCCCTCGTTGCCGATGTTGAAGCCGAAGGCATCGGCTCCGGTGTAGGGAACCTCGCTCTCGATCCCCATCAGCGACCAGGTGCCGGAACTCAGGTAGGCTTCGTCCGGTCCGTCGAGCGGCGCGGCGGCGACGGCCGATGCCGTATCGTGTCCGCCCGGCGCGATGACCTTGATCGTGCGGCCGGACTTCAGCCGCATCTCGCCGAGGATGGTGCCCGGCTCGATCGGCTTCTGCATCAGCGGCCGCGATAGACCGGCCAGCTTCAGCAGATCCGGATCCCAGTCGCGCGTCTGCATGTTGAGGAGCTGCGAGGTGGTGGCGATCGTATACTCGTTGGAGATGACGCCCGAGAGCGCGTAATGCAGGTAGTCGGGAGTGAACAGCAGGTGGCGGGCCTGGTCCAGCCACTCCGGATGCTCGCGCGCCGTCGCGGCAAGCTGGTAGAGCGTGTTGTAGAGCTGGAAGTGGATGCCGGTGCGCCGGTAGATCTCGGCGCGCCCCATGCGGGCCGTGACCGCCTCGATCATGCCATCGGTGCGATGGTCGCGGTAGGCAACGGAAGGTCCGACTTGCCGTCCTTCGCCATCGAGCAGCACGTAGTCGACGCCCCAGGTCTCGCAGCCGACCGAATCGAGCGGGGCGATTGCCTCCGCCCGCTCCAGCCCGTCGCGGATGTGGGCGACGATCGCCGCCGAATCCCAGACATCGTAGCCGGTAGCCGGGTCCTTGAACTGCGGCGTCTCGAAGCGGTGCGCTTCGGCCAGCGTGATCCGCCCGTCTTCCAGGTTGGCGGCCATGACACGGCCGGTGCTCGAACCCATATCGACAGCGGCAACGCGCACCGCTCTCGAGCCGAAGGTCTCGCCCATATCGACCTCACTGCTCACAGACCAGCGGGACACGCCCGCCGAAAGGCCGCTCGGCACTTCAGCCGACCGGGAGCACGCCCTTCTTCAGGATGATGTTGCCGTATTTCGCCGTCTCGCCGCTCATGACGACGGCGAAGGCGCTACGGGTGCGGTCATAGAAATCGAAACGCGGCAGATAGGCGATCGGCGGCGTTCCCGGATGGTGGTACTCGATGAACGCCCGGTAGCTTTCGACCAGTTCGGCGTCGAGGCTGTCGCCCTCGACCGGCGCCATCATGATCACCGGGTCGGCGACGTACTGATCGAGCATCCACAACGGCAGGATGGCGTCGAGCAGCGAGGCGATGCGGATGCCGTCCGCCCTGACGACGCGACCGTTGAAGGTCTCGCCCGGGAAATGGGCGTCCGCCAGCACCAATTCATCGCCGTGGCCCATGCGGGCGAGGATGGCGATGAGATCGGGCGACAGCAGGGGAGAGATACCGCGCAGCATGATCGTTTCCTCGTGAAGATGGCCGGCCGGCCTTCGGCCGGATGGCGGAACGGCGTTGGTGTGGCGACCTGTCGGGGTCCGGCGGCCCAATCGCCGGCCGGCCGAACCAGGGTTTAGACGATTCTCGATCGGACGGCATGTTAGCGCGGCCGCTGCCCTCCCGCGTCAGCGCCGGAGGGCATCTTACGCCTCGTTCGAGCCCGATGGGGTTCATCCGTAGATGGGTCCGAAGGCAGCACAGGCGCGGTAGTCGGCGGCTTCGGCGTCCATGCCGAACAGGTTCCAGGCGCTGGGACGGAACAGCGCCTCGTCGGCGACATTGTGCATGGCAACGGGGATCCTGAGCATCGAAGCCAAGGTGATCAGGTCGGCACCGATATGGCCGTAGGAGATGGCGCCATGGTTGGCGCCCCAGGCCGACATCACCTTGTAGACCGACTTGAACGGCCCTTCGCCGGTCAGACGCGGCGCGAACCAGGTGGTCGGCCAGGTCGGGCTGGTGCGCTGGTCCAACACGTCGTGCACGTTGTCCGGCAGCGACACCGTCTCGCCCTCGGCGATCTGGATCACCGGCCCGAGCCCGGCAACCAAGCTGAGGCGCGTCATCGTCACCGGCATGCCGCCCTTGGTGGCGAAGTCGGTCGACCAGCCGCCGCCGCGGAAATAGCCATGATCGCCCTGGCAGAAGCGGGTGGCCTGCAGGCACTTCTGCTGGTCGGCCTCAGTCACCTCCCAGAACGGCTTGATGCCCGGCTTGCCGTCGATCTCCATCTCGCCGGTGCCGTCGAGGCAGGTGGCGCCGGAATTGATCAGGTGAATGAGGCCGTTCGCCGCCCCGCCCACCGGTTTCCAGCCGCTCACCCGCTCGATGGCGTCAGCGCTCCAGTAGGTGCGCACGTCCGAGAAGATCTGCGCCCGGGCGGTCAACAGATTGCCGAACAGCATGCCGACGCCGTTGAGGCAGTCGTTTTCGGTGGCGACGATCAGCGGCTGGCGCGCGCCGTTCCAGTCGAACGACGTGTTCAGGATCGTCTCCATGAAGTCGCCGTTGGGCATGAAGTCGGTCCACTGCCGCTGGCCCTGGAAGCCGGCGGCGATGGCATGATGGCCCTGCGCTTCCTCGACGAAGCCGAGGTCGGCCAGCCGCGGATTGCCGACCATCAGGTCATGCGCGATCAGGCACATCTTCACCGAGGTTTCCCACTCGCTGCGCTTTCTGGCCGCATCCGACGGGCTGCCGACGTTGACGTCGACGCCCTCCTTGCAGTGTTGAAGCGTCCAGGCGAGCGCCTTTTCGTATTCTTGCCCGTCGAAGATGGCCAGCTGCAGCCGGCGCTGAAACTCGCTCATGTCGATGTATTCGTTGCGCATGCCGAGGTAGGCTTGAAAGAACCCGGCATCGACGATCGAGCCGGCGATACCCATCGATACCGCGCCCATCGACAAGTACGCGCGGCCGCGCAGCGTGGCGGCTGCCACGCCGGCCTTGACGAAGCGCAGGATCTTGTCCCTGACGTCGTGCGGGATCGAGCGGTCAGCGGCATCCTGCACCTCCGAGCCGTAGATGCCGAAGGCCGGCAGGCCCTTCTGCGTATGCGCGGCCAACACCGCGGCCAGATAGACCGCACCGGGACGCTCGGTGCCGTTGAAGCCCCACACCGCCTTCGGCGTCAACGGATCCATGTCCATCGTCTCCGAGCCGTAGCACCAGCACGGCGTCACGGTCAGCGATACGCCGACATTCGATCGCGCGAATTTTTCCGCACAGGCCGCGGCTTCGGCAACGCCGCCGATGGTGGTATCGGCGATGACGCATTCGACCGGTGCACCGTTCGGATGCCTGAGCGTGGCGGAGATCAGCTCGGCGACCGCGACGGCCATGCCCATGGTCTGATCTTCCAGGCTCTCGCGCACGCCGTTGCGCCGGCCGTCGATCGCCGGGCGGATGCCGACTTTGGGGAGGGTGTGGAATACGCTGTTCATCGTCTCTCTCCCTCGTCGCGCCGTCTCGGCCGACAGGTTCTTCTTGGGACTTTCGATTCCGCGGCTTCAGCCGTTGCGACGGCGCAAGGTGGGCGCGAGGTGTCTGGCCGCGCGTCGGTGTGGTCTGCGGCGCGGGCGGCCCGTCCCCGCTTGCGCCGCCAGTGCGTGTCCGTCGCGATCAGCCGCGGCTCGCACCGCCGTGGATCGGCGGCTCGACCCGTTCGGTCAGCGTGGGATCCATGTCCTTCAATTGCTTGCCGTAGGTCTTGAAGCGCTGCAGCACGACATCCATGTCGGCGTCGCTTAACAGCACCGCTTTGCCGAGTTGCAGCGTGCCGATGTAGACCCGCGCCAGATTGTCCACTTCCTGCAATACGTTGAACGCGGCGGAGGTGGACTTGCCGAGCGCGATGACGCCGTGGTTGCCCAACAGGCAGGCCATGCGGGTCTCGAGCGCTGCCAGCGCCTCGATCGACAGCGCCTTGGTGCCGAACGGCGCGTAGCCGGAGCACTTGACGATATTGCCACCGGAAACGCCGACCATGTAGTGGATCGCCGGGATGTCGAGCCGACAGCACGCCAGGATCGCGCAGTTAGTGGCATGGCTGTGCAGCACCACGTCGATATCCGGCCGCGCCTTCTGAATATCGTAGTGGAAGCGCCATTCGGAGGAGGGGACGAAATCGCCGTAGTAGCGGCCGTCGTCGTCCATCTCGACGATCTGCTCCGGCCGCATCACGTCATAGGGAATCCCGGACGGCGTGATCAGCAGCCCGCCCTCGACGCGGACGCTCAAGTTGCCGGCCGAGCCGATGTTGAGCCCGCTCGCGTTCATACGCTTGCAGGTGGCGATGATGTCCTCACGAATCTCCAGATGCTTCAACATTCTGCCCATGCCCTCGGGCTGACGGCGCTGCCGTGGCCCATGTTGTCTATCGCAAGCCGGACACCGTGATGACGCCCTCAAGTCTTGCCGTCCACTGCCGCCTCGCGGCCCGGTACCGAACGCCGTCCAACCTCAGTCGGACTGCTCCGAACCGATTGTCTGGTCGTCCGCGGCACGATCGGGCGTTGCCGACCGCGTCGCCGGCAGAATACCGCCCTGCACGAAGCCATCCGCCGCCCTGCGTTCGGCGACGATCACCTTGACGCCGGCATCGGTGAGCATGCGATGCGCCTTGTCGGAAAGCCCGTCGTCGGTGACGAACACATCGATTTCTTTCAACGGGAAGACCACGAGGCTGCGGCTTTCGAGCAATTTCGACGAATCGGCGAGCACCACCACCTGCTGCGCCTGGGCGCGGAGCGTCCGCGCCGCGCGCAACGGCAGCGGATCGTCCTCCATGATGCCCGCCCGCGTCACCGCGTGGCAGCCGAGGAAGAACGTCGAGGCAGCGAAGTGGAACACCGGCCCCTGATCGAACTGCGACAGCACGATGCCCTGCTGGGTGAACACTTCGCCGCCGGTCAGGAACACCCGGTTCTGCGTCCGCATGGCGAGATGGTTGGCGACGGGCAGCGAGTCGGTCAGCACGGTGATGCCGGTCGCGGGCAGGTATTCGGCAAAGCGGGCGACCGTGGTGCCGCCGAACAGAATGAGCGAATCCTGCGGCTCGACCAGCCGTTGGGCGGCACGCGCGATCGCGTCCTTCGCCTCCATGTTCTTCAGCCGCTGATCGAGAAAATAGTAGCCGGCCAGCGGCTTGACCGTTGCGGAGCTGATCGGCGCGATGCCGCCGCGCACCTTGCGCAACAGCCCCGCCTCGCACAGCTGATCGACGTCACGCCTCAGCGTCGCATTCGACGTGCTGACGATGGCGATCAGTGCCTCGTAGGATACCGCATCGCGCCCCTCGACGCACTTCAGGATCCGCGTGTGACGTTCTTCCCTGAGCATGCGGCAAATCTACGAAGTGCCACTCGGGGCGTCAACGCTATCGCTCAAATTATGTCACTTCATCGCATTCCTACGCATTATGCAGCATGCCTTCGGCTCATACGGCGCAGATTGCCACAAATTGCGCGCAGATATGGTCGCGGCTCGACCGCATGCGGCGCCGGAACCCGTCGGTTCCACCGCCGTGCCAGTTCGGCGCGGGCCACAAGGCCGGCACCCGCCCGGACCTGCACTGCCGGCCGAACGGCAGGTCGTTTGCCGGGCGCTGGCGGCGTCGAACGTGCCGCCCGCGGTGGCGACAGCCCGGTCGAGGCGAGCAAGCGATTGAACGGCAGCCTATTTCCCGAGCGGAGCAGCCATGAGGCCAATCTTCGGGCGACCGTTGAGCGGGCAGCGTCACCCTGCGGCCGTCGCGTCGCGGTCGCTCTCCGCGAGTTGACGAGGCCGGCGAAAGCTGGAATGCATGGCGGGTCGCGGCGGCTCGGGAGCATGACGGCAGTCCATTCCGGCATGATCGCTTTCGGAAAACACTGAAGAACCGGGACAAGCCGACGGAGGAACCGGAGATGCCGACCGCACTGCCCATTGCCCCGACGCTTTCGGCCAAGCCGCTCAGCGAGCGCTTCGGCTTCGGTGCCTCAGGGCTAGGCACGCTCACCTGGGACATTCCCGACGACGTGGCGCAATCGATCCTGGAGGAGGCCTGGGGCCTCGGCTTCCGCTACTTCGACACGTCGCCGCTGTACGGCTTCGGCCTGTCGGAACTCCGCCTCGGCCGCTTTCTGCGCGACAAGCCGCGCGCCGACTACCTCGTCTCAACCAAGGTCGGCCGCTACTTCGTTGCGCCGAAGCCCGGCGAGACGCTCGATCGCGGCGGCTGGATCCGGCCGCAGCCGCTGAAGCCGGTGCTCGACTACACCTACGACGGCTTCATGCGCTCGCTCGAGCAGTCGCACAACCGGCTCGGCGTCTCCGCCATCGACATCGTCTATATCCACGACCTCGATCGGCGCAATCTCAAGGCCGACTTCGACCGGCACTATCGGGACGTGCTCGATTCGGGCTTCCGCGCCCTCGACGAGTTGCGGCGGACAGGCGCGGTCAAGGCCATCGGCGTCGGCCTCAACGAGGCCGATGTCGCGACCGACTTCATCCGCCAAGTCGACGCCGACCTGGTCATGCTCGCCGGCCGCTACACGCTGTTGGAACAGCCGGCCCTGGACGCGTTTCTGCCGGAGGCCCAGAAGCGTGGCGTCGGCGTCGTCAACGTCGGCGTCTTCAATTCCGGCATCCTGGTGAAGCCGCCGGAAGCGGGCGGCAACTACGACTACGGCGCCGCTCCGGCCGGGATCATCGAGCGTGCCCGCTCCATCAAGCTGGTCTGCGACGAATTCGGCGTCGACATGCCGGCCGCCGCCATCCACTTCGGCCTCGGCCACCCGGCGGTCAGGTCGGTGCTGGTCGGCATGAGCCGGCAGCGGGCGGTGGCCCAGAACGTCCGCTGGTATCAGGCCGACATCCCGGCCGAGCTGTGGACGGCGCTGAAGGATCGCGGGCTGCTCGCCCGCAACGCACCGACGCCCTGAATGGAATAGTGGCCGTCATTGCGGGCGAAGCGAAGCAATCCAGAGTCTTTGCGCTATTTCTGGATTGCTTCGCTTCGCTCGCAGTTGAAGTCCAGCAGTTGATCTCTTCGTCGCGTCGCTCAATTCATCGTCTGGTGGTACTCGATATACCAGTCGACGAACGCCTTCACCCCCGCCGCGACCGGCGTCGCCGGCCGGTAGCCGGTCAACGCCTCCAGCAGGCGGTGGTCGGCGAAGGTTTCGCGCACGTCGCCCGGCTGCATGGGCAGGAGGTTGCGCCGCGCCGTCTTCCCCAGCGCCGCCTCGATCGCTTCGATGAAATCGATGAGCCCGACCGAGGTGCCGCCGGCGATGTTGACCACGCGATAGGGCGCGACCGGCGACAGCGAATCCGTCACGCCGGCAGCGCTGACCGGCGCTCCGACGACTGGCGGCACGTCGATCAGCCGGACAACCGCCTCGACGAGATCGTCGATGAAGGTGAAGTCGCGCTTCATCCGCCCCTCGCCGTAGATGTCGATCGGCCGATCCGCCAGCATGGCGTCGACGAACTTGTAGAGCGCCATATCGGGCCGGCCCCAAGGACCGTAGACGGTGAAGAAGCGGAAACACGTGGTCGGCACGCCGAACAGGTGCGCGTGGCTATGCGCCATCGCCTCCATCGCCTTCTTCGTCGCGGCGTAGAGCGTGATCGGCAGGTCGGCCTTGTCGACTTCGGCAAACGGCATGGTCGCGTTGCCGCCGTAGACCGAACTGGTCGAGGCGAGGAGCAGATGCCGCGGCTTCAGCCGTCTGGCCACTTCCAGCACATTGAACGAACCGATGAGATTGGCATCGACATAGGCCTGCGGATTGTCGATCGAGTAGCGCACGCCGGCCTGCGCCGCCAGATGCACGATGATGTCGGGCTTGGCCATGTCCGCGGCCTCGCCCAGCCGGTCGGCGTCCTCCAACCGTGCCACTACGGCTGAAAACCGGTTGGAGCGGGCCAGGATGGCGTGCCGCGCCTCCTTCAGCCGGCGGTCGTAGTAGTCGGTCATCGCGTCGTAGCCGACAACCGTATGGCCGGCATCGATCAGCCGCCGGGCGAGTTGAAAGCCGATAAAGCCGGCGGTGCCGGTGATGAAAACGCGCATGGTTGTTCTTTCGTGGGGTCGCCGGACCGGCTCCCCGGCCGAATCACGCGGCCATCGACCGCTCCCGCCGGTTGGCCGCAGCCGCGGGGAAACAGTTCGGCTCACGTATCGGTCGCCAGATCGGACCCGATGCGATCGATTTCCGGCGCCAGCCCCGTCAGTCGCGCCGTGATGCGGTTGGTCAAATCTTGGGCGATCGCCGGATATTCGTCGAGCACGCGGCGGAAGATCGAGCGACGAACCATCAAGAGGCGCGAGCGGCCGATGGAAATCGCCCGCGCCGGCCTGATCGTATCGACGATCAGCGCCAGTTCGCCGATGAGGTTGCAGGGTCCCAGGCTGGTCAGCAGTCGCTGTCCCCGACCCTCCTGCCGCATCAGGTCGATGCGACCCTGCACCACGACGAAGCCGGACTCCGCCGGTTCGCCCGCCTCGAAAATCACGGCGCGGTCGGCGAACTCGCGCGTCTCGGCCGAAAACGCGAGCAAGCGCAAGGGATCGGCGCCGAAGTCCGCGAAAAAGGCGACTTTTCTCAAGGTGTCTATGTCGCTTTCGAGCGTCATGAGCGGCGGGAGACGCCCCTTTCACGGGCGGAATCGGAAGAGCGGTACATGCGGCACATCGCTGCCGGGCGCCTTACGGCACCAGCTTGTAGCCGCCCGCTTCGGTGACGAGAAGTTCCGCCGATGACGGATCCTTCTCGATCTTCTGGCGCAGACGATAGATGTGGGTCTCGAGCGTGTGGGTGGTGACGCCGGAATTGTAGCCCCAGACTTCATGCAGCAGCACGTCGCGCGAGATCGAGCGTTCGCCGGCACGATAGAGGAATTTGAGGATCGCCGTCTCCTTTTCCGTCAGCCGCACCTTGGCGCCGCGTTCGTCGACGAGGAGTTTCGCCGAAGGGCGGAAGGTATAGCGGCCAATGGCGAACGTTGCATCCTCGGTCTGCTCGTGCTGACGCAAATGCGCCCGGAGCCGCGCCAGCAGCACGGCGAACTTGAACGGCTTGACCACATAGTCGTTGGCGCCGGCCTCGAGTCCCAGCACCGTATCGGAATCGGTGTCATGGCCGGTCAACAGGATGATCGGTGCCTTGAAGCCGCCCTTCCTGAGGATCTTCACCGCCTCGCGGCCGTCCATGTCCGGCAGGCCGACATCCATGATCAACAGGTCGATCTGGTCGCCGCGCGCCTGCTGTACGCCCTTGGTGGCGCTATCGGCCTGGATGGTTTCGAACTCCTCGTAGAGCGACAGCTGTTCGACCAGCGCTTCGCGCAGATCGGTGTCGTCGTCACAAATGAGGATCTTTCGCGCCGTCATCGATCGCGCTCCCTTTGAGTGCCTAGTGGTCGATCGCGGGTTGTTCGGCCAGACGTTCCCCCGCGATTCCAGCGCGGCCGCCATCTCGCGCGCGATCGGTGGGGCTCTGACCGCGCAAGCAGGAGAGGGTGCCCTCGCGTGCCCACCGTTCCCCGGTCGCCACGCGGCGGGCGGGCAAGACAGGCGCCAAGCGCGCTCAAAAGACCATTGATCGACTGTGATTGCAAGATCTTGCCCAGGTTGGCGGGGAAGCCTCGAAGACGGACCGGCGGCGGCGGCCGCCACCCGCGGCCATCGCCGATCGATCAGCCCATACTATCAACGGCTTGATCCGACTTTCGCCTGCGAGCGGCCGCACAGACGCACCAACTCTTTCCCGCTTCAGACTTGCCTCGGGGAAGGGGCCGCGCGATTGTCTGCCGATGGCGATATAGGGACGGCTGACGGGTCATGCAACGAAGGCGCGGCGGAGCGCAACTGATTCGGGTGACGCGGCGCCCCGGCACGCGTTCGGACGGCATCCTCAGGATCGGCAACGCCACCATTCGCTGCCGGCTCGGCCGGGCCGGCATCACCCGCTGCAAGCGCGAAGGCGATTGGGCGACGCCGGCAGGGCGATACGCCCTCATCGATGTTCTATACCGGGCCGACCGGACGCTGCCGCCGGGACCGCATCTCGCCGCGCGGCCGATTCCGGCCAATCTCGGCTGGTGCGACGATCCGGCCGACGTGCGTTACAACCGGCCGGTCACCCTCCCCTTCGGCGCCTCGCACGAAGCGATGCGCCGCGCCGATTCGCTTTACGACCTCGTCGGCATCCTCGACTGGAACGTCACGCATCGGTCGCTCCATCGCGGCAGTGCGATCTTCCTGCACTTCGCCCGCATCGATGGCACGCCGACAGCCGGCTGCATCGCGCTATCCCCTGCCGACATGCGGCGATTGCTGGCAAGGCTGCGACCCGGATGCCGGTTCGAGGTCGGGTAGGACTGCTCGCCCGCCGCGCTTCAGGCTGCGGGATCGCGATGGCCGAAGATCGCGCTGCCGACGCGGACATAGCTCGCGCCGAAGCCGACCGCCGTCTCGAAATCCGCCGACATGCCCATCGACAGCTCGGCAAGCCCGAGATCCCTGGCGATCTGGGCCAGCAGCGCGAAATGCGGGCCGGGCGACTCCTCGGCCGGCGGGATGCACATCAGCCCGGCAATCGTCAGCCCGTACGTGTCCTTGCATGCGGCGACGAAGGCTGCCGCTTCGCGCGGATCGATGCCGGCCTTCTGCGGCTCGAGCCCGGTATTGACCTGGACGAGGAGTTTCGGCCGCTTGCCGAGCCTGGCCATCTCCTCGGCCAAGGCAGCTGCGATCTTTTCCCGGTCGACGGTGTGGATGACGTCGAACAGCTCGACGGCTTCCCGCGCCTTGTTCGACTGCAACGGCCCGATCAGGTGCAGCTCGATATCGGACGTCTCAGCGCGCAGCTCCGGCCATTTCGCCTTGGCTTCCTGCACCCGGTTCTCGCCGAAGATCCGCTGGCCGGCCGCGATCACCGGGCGGATGTCGTCGCCGGCAAACGTCTTCGACACCGCCACCAACCGCGTCGCGCCCTCCGGCCGGTCGGCCGTCTTCTCGGCGCGGGCGATGCGATGGCGGATGTCGGCAAGGCGGGTCTGAACGTCGGTCACGGAGCGGATCCTTCGGCATCGAACACGTGCGACGCAGGTCCGGACGGACCCGCGCCGGCTCTCAATAGCCCATTGCCAGGATAACAATAAGGTCCGGACCGCCGGTTCCGGCCTCGGCAGGTCTCACGGCTCCAGTTCGGTATCCCAGTAGAGATAGTCGAGCCAGGAACGGTGCAGATAGTTCGGCGGGAACAGCCGGCCGTTGTTGTGCAGATCCTGCACGCTCGGGCGATACGGCAGCTGCATGGGAGCCATGCCGGCTTCGCGTGGCGTCTTCGAGCCTTTGCGCAAATTGCACGGCGAGCAGGCGGTCAGCACGTTTTCCCAGGTGGTGGTGCCGCCCTTGCAGCGGGGAACCAGATGGTCGAACGTCAGATCCTCGCGGTCGCCGCAATATTGGCAGGAAAAACGGTCGCGCAGGAACACGTTGAAGCGGGTGAAAGCCGGATTGCGCGCCGGCTTGACATACGTCTTCAGCGACACCACCGAGGGCAGCCGCATGGCGAAGCGGGACGAGCGAACCGAGACGTCGTAGGAGGAAACGATGTTCACCCGGTCGAGGAACACGGCCTTGATCGCGTCCTGCCAGGACCAAATCGACAAGGGATAATAGCTGAGCGGGCGGTAATCCGCGTTCAGGACCAGGGCTGGATGCGCTTCCGGCGAGACGTGGATAGTCAAAGCAACGCTCCTCGTGCTCGGTCTCCGCTGGGGGGACCGGCCGCCGGAACGACCACCCGAATCGCTGCAGGCGATGGACAACCGCTGCCGACGAACGCTGCGGATATTCTATATGGGGTATGTCGTTCTTGTGAAGCCCATCGAAATCGTCGATTTCGATCACCAGCTTGGCGTAGAAATGCGATCTCTTCGCGGCACGCCGGCGCGAATCACACCGCGACGCCCTCGCGTCCCTCGCGCCGTGCCTTGTAGTAGGCCCAGAACAGCCGTGCCGCGACGCTGCGCCAGGGGTGCCAGGATTCCGCCAGCAGCCGGCAAGGCTTTTCGCCCGGCCGCTCCAACAGCGCGAAGGCATCTCTGACGGCGCTTTGCAGGGCAAGATCGCCGCCGGGCCAGATGTCGGG
>JARLIU010000071.1 GCA_031291595.1 Ancalomicrobiaceae bacterium
GCCGCCGACGAAGCTGGTGCCACCGACGATCACCGCGGCGATGGCGTCGAGTTCGTAGGACTGGCCAAGCTGCAGGCCATTCGCCGCGTAAAGTCGCGCCGCCTGCATCACGCCGCCGAGGCCGGCGAGCACGCCCGATGTGCCATAGACGAACAGCAACACCGCCCATACCTTGATGCCCGAAAGCCGCGCCGCGCTCTCGTTGCCGCCGACCGCGTAGATATGCACGCCGAGCACGGTGCGCCGCAGGATCAGCCATGACGCGAAGATGATCAGAAAGGCGATGATGATGATCCACGGCACCGAGACCGGGCCGATCGTCAGGCTGTCATTACCGATCCAGGCAAACGGCAGGTCGGAATTGAAGACCGTGGTATCGTTGCCGAGCAACCGCGCCAGGCCACGGATGGCGGTGAGCGATCCGAGGGTGACGATAAAGGGTGGCAGCCGGACGAAGGCGATCAGCGCGCCGTTGGCAAGACCCATGACCAGCCCAAGCAGCAATGCCAGCACGATGCCGAGATAGCCGTAGCCGATCGAGCCGATCAGGCCGACCATCGCGGACGCGGCGAGGATCGATCCGACCGACAGGTCGATTCCGCCGGTCAGGATCACGAACGTCATGCCGGCGGCGAGGACGGCATTGACCGAGGCCTGCTGCGCCACGATAGACAGGTTCTGCCATGACAGGAACCGGCCTTCGCCGGTCAGGTAGATGCCGCCGACCTGGATCAGTCCGCCAAGAATGACCAGCACCGGCAACATGCCGACCGCGCGCACCAGCGTTCGCATCGACGCCTGCCGGCTCGCCTTCGCATCAATCGCGACCGTACCGGATATCGTCGGACCGCCGCCGCCCGTGGTGTTGCTCATGCTGCCTTCCCCATGTCCACGCCCGTCGCCAGGGCCATGATGTTTTCTTCATTGATTTTGACACCCGTGGCGCCGCCGACCTCGCCCACGGTTTCACCTTCACGCATCACCACCACGCGGTCGGCGATGCCGACCACCTCCGGCAGTTCCGACGAGATCACCAGCACCGCCGCGCCACTTTTCGCCAGTTCATCGATGATGCGGTAGATCTCGGATTTCGCGCCGACATCGACACCGCGAGTCGGCTCGTCGAGGATCAGCACCTTCGGTTCCGTCTCCAACAGCCGGGAGATCAACCCCTTTTGCTGGTTGCCGCCGGAGAGCGCGCCGATCGGCATGTCCGGGCCGGGAACCCGGATGGTCAGCGACTTGATTGCCGCGACCGACCGCTGCCGCGCGCGCCCGCGGTCCAGCCAGCCGCCGGGTTTCGCGTCGCGCTGGATGACGTTGAGATTGATGTTCTCGCCGACCGACATGTCGAGGAACAAGCCCTGTGCCTTGCGATCCTCGGTGAGATAGACGATGCCGGCGTCAATCGCCTCGCGCGGGTTTCTGAACGTGGCCGGCTTGCCATTTATCTCGATGGTCCCGCCGGTATGCGGTTCTGCGCCGTAGATCAGCCGCGCCAACTCGGTGCGTCCCGCGCCGACGAGGCCGGCAAGGCCAAGCACTTCGCCCGCGTGGAGCGTGAAGCTGCCGCTCTTGACCCGCTTGCCGTCGGTCAGGTTCCGCACTTTCAATACTTCGCGCCCGGTTGAGCCGCCGCCGTGTTCCTTCTTGTAGAACGACGACAGATCCCGCCCGACCATCATCTTGACGATGCTTTCGGGCTTGATCTCATCGCGCGGCAGCGTGCCGACGTAGGTGCCGTCGCGAAGCACCGAAACCCGCTCCGACAGTTCGTACACCTCGGCCATCCGGTGCGAGATGTAGATGATGGCCAGGCCCTCGTTCTTCAGCCGTCGGATCAGGTCGAACAAACGCTGCGTCTCGCGGCTGGAAAGGGCCGTGGTCGGTTCGTCCATCACCAGAATCCGGGAATTGGCGTGAATGGCACGGGCCACTTCCACCATCTGCCGCTCCGCGATGGAAAGGTCGCCGACCATCGTGCGCGGGCCGAACGTGGCGCCGAGCCGAGCCAGCACGTCGCCACATCCCGCGAACATCGCCGCGCGGTCCACCGCGAAGCCGCGCTTCACCTCGCGTCCGAGATAGATGTTCTCCGCCACGGTGAGATTCGGCGAAAGCGACAGTTCCTGGTAGATGATGGCGATGCCGTGCGCCTTTGCGCTCAGCGGCCCGGTGATATGCGCGGGCTTCCCGTTGACCTTGATTTCGCCGCCGGGATCGGACGTGTAGGCGCCGGACAGAATCTTCATCAACGTCGATTTTCCGGCGCCGTTTTCGCCCATCAGGGCATGCACCTCGCCGGGATAGACGGTGAGTTGCACGTTGTTCAGGGCCTTGACGCCCGGAAACGTCTTGGAGATTCCCCGCATCTCCAGGATCGGGGCAGCCATGGCTGGTTCAGGCGACGAGGGCATACGAGCCTCCTTGCCGGTTGGGTTCGCTGTGAGGTCCGGCCAGACTCCCGGCGCCGGGGCCGAAGTGCAGGAACAAGGGCAGAGTGGCTGCCCCGAGCGCGCCCGCCATCGCGCCGAAACTGCCGCGCAGCAAAACAGGCGGGGTACGCGCCTCGGCCACGCGCCCGGCCAGCAGCGGCGCGAGACGCTCCAGCAGCCGGTCGATCCAGGGTGTCGGCAGGTCGCTGTCGATCACCACGACCGGAACGTCGAGCAGGGCGCGCGCGGTCAGCAGCGGCGCGACAAGAGCGTCGGCGCAATCGTCGAGCCACTCCATCCCCGCCGCCGTGCCGGCATCCGTGTCCAACGCGGTGAAGCCAAGTTGCGCCATGCCACGAAACCGCAGATGCCGGGACAGCGCGTTCAGTGAGGCGCGGCCGAGCAGGATGTCGCGTCCGTCGCGCGTGACGGTGGAGGGCAGGGTCGAGGGGGGGACGGGTATCATGCCGATATCGCCGGCGTTACCGCTGTATCCCCGCACACACTGGCCGCCAAGCGCGAGACCGCCGCCGATGGCCGGCCCGATGAAGACATACAGAAAATCGTCATGGCTGCGGCCATGCCCGTGGAACAATTCGGCGATCGAGGCGGCGGTGCCGTCGTTCTCTTCGACCACGGGCAGGCCACAGGCCCGTTCCAGGTCCGGGCCAAAGGCCACGGTATCCCAGGCACCGAAGACCTCGGGGGAGAGGTCAAGCTCGGAAAGCCAGCTCCCTAGATTATACGGCCGGGCGACGCCAACGCCGGTGATCCGCCGCCGGCGTAGGGCAGGGACCATCCGGACCAACCGCTGAATATCGTCGCGAACGATGTCCAGGGTCTCGGCCGGGGCGGGGAGCGTGTGGTTGTGCGTGCGGTGGGACAGCACCGTGCCGCCAAGATCGGTGAGCGCGGTTTCAATCCGCGTGCGGTCGAGCCGGACGCCGATCGCGTAGGCGCCGCGCGCGTCCAGCCCCAGCATCGTTGCCGGCTGGCCGCGATTGCCCTCGTGGCGCTTGCCGATGGTGCGGACGAGGCCGCTCGCCTCCAACTGCTTGATGATCTCGCCAACCGCCGTGTTGGTCAGCGATGCCGCGCGGGCAAGATCGGCGCGGGACGCTTCGCCCAGGCGGCGAAGCCGTTGCAAGATCAGCCGTTGGTTGTAATGTCGGATGTGGACCGACGAGGCCCCCTGCCCGGCACGGCGGATCGGCATCGAGCGACGTTCCTCCGCGGCCCCATTTTGTGCGGCGCCGCATTTTTGTTCAAGCACTCTGCTTTATTAATCGCCTCCCTTCATCGGTGTCAACACCTTGTTACGGCCTGCCAAACTCGTGGGCAAGCGGGCCGCCGGCGGCAGCGGTGGCGGCCGCCGGCCC
>JARLIU010000072.1 GCA_031291595.1 Ancalomicrobiaceae bacterium
CCTGATACGGAACGGGCATGATTGACTTGGCGCAACGACTTGGCGCCTGTCGGCTGCGAACTTGTACGGCACGACCGGCGCCCGGCGAACGCAGCCGCGGCGACGGCCGAATGACAAACGGCCGGCGGCCATCGCGCCACACGCTAGGCCCGGGTTCTCAGGCAGGGAAACGTCGAGCCGAACTCCGGTCCGGAGGCTGGGATGTATTGTGCATTTGGCCCGGCTCACGCATGACGCGCATGCTGGACAATCGTTTTCATCGCCCGGCGGATGATTGCCGCTCGCGCGTCATAGACGGAACCGATATGACCACTGCTGTCGATGCCCCCGCCCGCGCCGCCCCGAGAGTGCCGATCTCGCGGCTCTGGCGCACTGCCGCAGTGTTCGGACCCGGGCTCCTGGTCATGCTGGCCGATACCGATGTCGGCAGCGTCATCACCGCAGGCCAGAGCGGCGTCCAATGGGGCTACCGTCTGCTGCTGCTGCAGGTCGTGCTCGTCCCCGTGCTGTTCGTGGTGCAGGAACTGACCGTGCGGCTGGCGCTCGTCACCGGCCGCGGCCATGGCGAGTTGATCAGCGACTATTTCGGCCGCTTCTGGGCCTATGTTTCGGTCGCCGGCCTTGCCGTCGCCTGTGCCGGCGCGCTGCTGACCGAATTCTCCGGCGTCGCCGGCGTCGGCGAGATCTACGGCATCCCGCGTGCCGTCAGTCTGTCGCTTGCCGCGGTGGCGCTGCTCGCGGTGGTCCTGACCGGCTCCTGCCGCCGGGTCGAAAGCGTCGCCATCTCGGTCGGCCTGTTCGAATTCGCCTTCTTTTTCGTCGCCTACTACGCCCACCCCGCGCCCGCCGAAATCGGCCGGCAAATGGTCGACATCCCCTTCGCCGACAAGGACTATCTCTATCTCGCCGCCGCCAACATCGGCGCGGTGATCATGCCGTGGATGGTGTTCTACCAGCAGTCGGCGCTCGCCGATAAGGGGCTGGGGCCGGAGCATCTGATGATGTCGCGCGTCGATACCGCGCTCGGCGCGCTCGTCACGCAATTGGTGATGGCGGCTGTGCTCGTCGCCTGCGCCGCGACCATCGGCCATGCCAGCCCCAATGCGACGCTGGCGACCGTCGGAGACATGAGCAAGGCGCTGACCCCGTTCCTCGGCGAGACCGTCGGCCGCGTCGTCTTCAGCCTCGGTGTCCTCGGCGCCGGCATGGTGGCGGCGATCGTCGTCTCGCTGGCGCTCGCCTGGGGGGTCGGCGAAGTGACCGGCTACAAGCGCTCGCTCGAAATGCATCCCTTGCGCGCCCGCTGGTTCTACGGCGTCTACAGCCTCGCCGTCATCGCCGGCGCGGTTCTCGTCGGAGCATGGCCGGACCTCGTGCAGATGAACATCGCCGTGCAGGTGATGAACGCCCTCCTCCTGCCGCTGGTCATCGGCTTCCTCGTCGCCCTGGCGGTGAAGGCGCTGCCGGATCCCTATCGGCTGAAGGGCGTCTACCTCTGGTTCGTCATTGCCATCTCGGCCGCCACCACCGCGCTCGGCGTGTTCGGCGGCCTGCAGGTCGCCGGCCTGTTCTGAGCCGCCCCGCCAGCCTCAACCGGCGTTTGCCGCCGCCATGTAGCTGGCCGGGTCGATGCGACGAAAGACCACCCTGTCGCCTGGATCGAACAGGAACGGCCGCGCCGCGTCTTCGGTCAGAATGCGCGTCGGCGAGCGGCCGATGATCCACCAGCCCGTCGGCATGGTCAGCGTCGAGACGAGGCATTGCGGGCCGGCGATCAACACGCTGCCGGCGGCCACACCGCGCAACGGCGTGGCTTTGCGCGGCAGCTGGATCGTCTCCGGCACGCCGGCGAGATAGGCGTAGCCCGGTGCGAAGCCGTACATGTAGACGCGATAGTCGCCGGCAAGGTGCGCCGCGATCACCGCGTCCACCGACAGCCCGGCCTGGCGCGCGACCGCGCCGAGATCCGGCGCCAGCGCCTCGTCGTAGCACACCAGCACCTCCCGCACCGCCGGCTCCGCTTCCGCCTCGTCCGCTCCGTGCAACAGCGCCCGGACCGCGGCCTCGACGGCGCCATGGTCGGTCGTCAGCGGATCAAAATCGACGAGCAGGCTGACATAGGCCGGGACCGCCTCGACAAAGCCGGCAAACGGGCGCGCCTCGATCGCCCGATCGAGCCTTCTGACCGCCGCGTGCGCCTCGTCCCCGATCGTCTCGCCGAACACGACCAGCAGCGCGTGATCGGCGACGGGGCGGAACTCGGGGTTGCGGGGCAGCCTGGTCGCCGGCATCGCTCAGCCCGCAAGGAAGGGTTTGATGGCGATGCCGGCCTCGCCGAGCCGGGCATGGATCAGCCGGGCCATCTCGACTGCGCCCGAACTGTCGCCATGTACGCAGACCGAATCGGCACCGAGCGCAATCGGCTCGCCGTCGACGACCGGCATCAGCCCGGAATTGAGATAGTCGATCAACCGGGAGACGGCCGCTTGCGGCTCCGTGATCACCGCGCCCGGCCGGCCGCGCGGCGCCAACTGGCCGTTCGACAGATAGCTGCGGTCGGCAAAGATTTCCGAGTAGACTTCGGCGTCGGCCTCGCGCGCCGCGGTTTCCAGCGCCGTCCCGGAAATGGCCAGGATCGCCAGATCCGGCGACACCGCCCGGATTGCACCGACGATCCCCTTGGCAACGTCGTCGCTTGCCGCCGCTAGATTGGCGAGCGCGCCATGCGGCTTGACGTAGCGTACCTCGGCACCGGCGAGCGCCGCCACCCCCATCAGCGCACCGATCTGCGCCGCCAGCATCCGCCCGATCTCGCCGGGCGACATCCGGATGATGCGTCGCCCGAATCCCTCCTTGTCGGCGTAGCCCGGATGCGCGCCGATGACAACGCCGCGGCGCTTGGCCTCGCTCAATGTCCTGAACATCGTCTCGGGATCGCCGGCATGGCCGCCGCAGGCAAGATTGGCGCTGGTGACCACGCCGAGCATGGCCGTATCGTCCCCCATGCGCCAGGGACCATAGGCTTCGCCGAGATCGGAATTGAGGTCGATCGACCGCACCACTGTCGTCACTCGTCGTTGTCGGCGACGTCCGTCAATCGCCGCCGCCGCTGCGTCACCGGACGCCATCCGGTCCTCGACATTCGTCGCGCCATTTGCAAAATCTGGCAAGTTCAGCAAGCAAATTCGGTGCCTGAACCGCACCGCTGTCGCAACCAGCCGGATAGACCGATGACGTCAGCCATTCTCGCCGTCGCCGAGGCCGGGCCATTCGTCACCATTCAGGATGGCGGCCGCCCGGGGCTGATGCGCTTCGGCGTACCGGCATCCGGACCGATGGACCGTGCCGGCTTCCGCTATGCCCAGGCGGCGCTCGGCAACCGGCAAGACGCCGCGGCGATCGAGATCTCGCTCGGCGGCGTCGCGCTCGACTGTCTCGACGGCAGCGTGACGATCGCGCTCGCCGGTGGCGGTTTTCGGGCCGCGATCGACGGCGCCGCCATCGCCGGATCGTCGGTGGCCACGCTGCGGGCAGGCAGTCGGCTGACCATCCGCCCGGGCGACTGGGGCTCCTGGTGCTATCTCGCCTTTGCCGGCCGGCTGAATGCGACCGGCTGGCTCGGCAGCGCCGCCACCTATTCGATCGCCGATCTGGGCGGCGGCGGGCTTGTCGCCGGTCAACGCCTCGTGGTCGACGCCGCCGAGATCTTGAGCGACCGCGAGGGGACACTGCCGCTCGGCGATGCCGTCAGGCCACCGGACCGGGTGCGTGTGGTTCTCGGTCCGCAGCAGCATTTTTTCACCCCCGAGGCTATCGCGCGGCTCACGTCCGAACCGTACACGCTGACGGATGCCTACGACCGCATGGGGGTCCGGCTATCGGGCCCGTCGCTCGGGCCGCTCGCCCGGCTCGACATGCCGTCCGAGGCGCTGGTGCGCGGCTCGGTACAGGTCGCCGGCGATGGCTTGCCGACCATCCTGCTGGCCGACCACCAGACGACCGGCGGCTACCCGAAGATCGCCACGCTGATCTCCGCCGATCTCGACCAACTGGCGCAACGCCGCGCCGGCGACAGCATCCGTTTCGTCGCCGTCACGCCCGAGGCCGCGATCGCGGCCGCGCGCCAGCGGCATGCGCGCGTCGAACGGCAGGTTGCCATCCTGCGCGAAGGTGCGCTGCCGCTCGAGGCCCGGCTGATGCGGTTAAACCTCGTCGACGGCGTCGTGCGCGGTTGAACCGTCTCAGCCGAGATCGACCACGCCTGCCGCCGCCAGATCGGCGATCGCCGCCGCGTCGTACCCGAGACCGATGAGCACGTCGCGCGTATCCGCGCCGTGCGCCGGCGAGGCGCGCTCATAGCTGAGCGGCGTATCGGACAGCACGATCGGCGTGCGGACGCTCGGCACCGATCCGGCCGCGGCTGCCGCGACATCAAGATCGAGCCGCATGCCGCGGGCGATCGTCTGCGGGTCGGCGAATACCTCGGCGACCGAATTGATCGGCCCGGCCGGCACGTGCCGCGCCTCGAGTTCGGCGAGCAGGGAGTCGCGCGGAATGAGCGCCGTCTTCGCCTCGATCAGCGGCACGAGATCGGCACGATTCCTCACCCGGACGGCATTGGTCGAGAACCGGGGATCGGCGATGAGTTCCTCAAGCCCGATGACGCGGGCAAGATCGGCCCATTGCCGGTCGTTGCCGGTGGCGATGATGACGAAGCCGTCGGCGACGGCGAACACCTGGTAGGGCACGATGTTGGGATGGGCATTGCCGAGCCGCTTCGGCGAAGTGCCGGAGACGAGATAGTTCATCGCCTGGTTGGCGAGCATGGCAACCATCGTATCCATCAGGCTCATGTCGACCAACTGGCCACGCCCGGTCCTGAGCCGCGCGGCGAGCGCCGCCTGGATGCCGATGACGGCGTAGAGCCCGGTTGCCAGATCCGCCACCGCGACGCCGACCTTGGTCGGCTGTCCGTCCGGGTCGCCGGTCAGGTCCATGTAGCCGCCCATCCCCTGGATCATGAAATCGTAGCCGGCGCGGGCGGCATAGGGGCCGGTCTGGCCGAACCCGGTGACCGAGCAATAGACGAGGCGGGGATTGTCGGCAGCGAGGCTGTCGTAGTCGAGCCCGTATTTCTTCAAGCCGCCGACCTTGAAGTTCTCGATGACGACATCCGCCTGGCTCGCCAGACGGCGCACGATGGCGCGGCCTTCTTCCCGCTCGAAGTCGACGGCGATCGAGCGCTTGCCGCGGTTGGTGGCATGGTAGTAGGCGGCCCCGAGTTCGCCGCCGTCGCCTGCCGCCACGAAGGGCGGACCCCAGGTGCGGGTGTCGTCGCCGCCGCCGGTGCGTTCGACCTTGATCACCTCGGCACCGAGGTCTGCCAGGATCTGTCCGGCCCAGGGTCCGGCGAGGATGCGCGCCAGTTCGACGACGCGCAGACCGGCGAGCGGCGGGCTGGCGGGTGCGGGATCGGCGAGTGAGGGATCGGCAGGGGGAGATTGCGGCATGGACGCATTCCGAACGGGGACCACGGGCCACTTGGGGGTGGGTGAGGATAGCGCCGGCGGCACTCAGGCGACGGTCAAAAGCGTCATGAATTCGCGTGCCGCGCCATTGACCGGCAATTTGTCGCCGGCGTTGCGGGCATGCGCGACGACCAGTTCCCAGCAGATCGCCGGTTCGCCAAGCTGGGCGCTGCTGACGGACGGGCTCCTCGCCTCGGCGATCGCTTCCGGCAGCAGCGCGATGCCGAGCCCGCGCGCCACGAGGTCGACCAGCGTTTCCAGGTCCGTCACCTCGAAGGCGGAATGCCTGCTGACCCCGGCCTGACTGAAGGCGCGGTCGATCAGCGGCCGCGTGCCCCAGCGCACGTCGAAATCGACGAACGGATATTGGCAGAGCTCCGACAGCGGCAGATTGCTCCTGCCGGCAAGCTCATGTCCCTTAGGGACCACCACCACCAGATCGTCGCAGGCGACGATGCCGGTGACGAACTCTTCGGGCGGGTCAAGCAGCGGCAGGAAGGCGAGATCGAGCTGGCCGCCACGCAGCTGCTCGAGCAGCCCCAGCATGTCGCCCTGCCGAAGCCGGACTTCGATGCCGGGATTGGCGCGGTGGAAGCGGGCGATCAGCGAGGGCAGGTCGAGAAACGCCGGCAGGCTGTGCACCGTGCCGATGGCGAGCGACCCGGTCTTCAGCCCCTCGACATCGGCGACCACCTGACGCGCCTGATCGAGGGTGCGGACCACGTCGCGCGCCTTGTCGAGAAAGGCGTGGCCGGCCGGCGTCAGCTGCACCTGCCGGGTATTGCGCACGAACAGCCGCGCCTGCAGCTCGGTTTCCAGCGAGCGGATCGAACTCGATAGAGCCGACTGCACGATGTTCATCCGCTGCGCCGCGCGGGTGAATTGTCGTTCCTCGGCAACGGCGATGAAGTGCTGCAACTGGCGGACTTCCATGGGTCGCTTCTCCGCACCGACTTATCGCTCCAATAGATGAATGCGATCTATATATTCTGTTTGACGCATAGGCAATCCCGGACCATGGTGCCGGCCGATTCGGCTGGCGGCCGGATCGCGGTGCGCTTGGACCCGTTCGGGAGCAGGCGCGCGCATGCGATCGGCACCAAAGCGTTCGAGCATCACACCCGTAACCTGGAGCCGGTTGCGGAAAAGATCCGATGCTCTGACGGCACGTTCGGGTTAGATGGCGAAGAGCGCACGCACGCGTCGCCATCTCGCGCGCGAGGCCGCCGGCCGCGCCTCGATCTCACACACGAAAGGACGCCCCCATGTCAGGCAAACTCGCAGGCAAAGTCGCCCTCATCTCCGGAGCCAGCGCCGGTATCGGCCAGGCCAGCGCGCGGGCCTTGGCGCGCGAAGGCGCCAAGCTCGTGCTGACCGCCCGCCGCCAGGATCGTCTCGATCAGCTGCTCGACGAGGTCAGGGCGCTCGGCTCCGACGGCGTGGCCGTCGTCGGCGATGCCCGCGACGAAGCGACGGCCGTCGCCTGCGTCGAGGCGGCCAAGTCACAGTTCGGCCGGCTCGACATCCTCGTCGCCAATACCGGCGTCGGCAACTACAAGAACCTCGTCGACACCTCGCTCGACGACTACGTCGAGATGATGGACACCAACGTCCGCACCACCTTCCTGTTCGCCCGCCATGCCGTGCCGGTGATGATCGCGCAGAAGGAAGGCCTCGTGCTGATGATCTCGTCGATGGCCGGCGTCTACGGCTTTCCCGGCGAGGCGGTCTATTGCGCCTCCAAGTTCGCCCAGGTCGGCTTCGCGCAAGGGCTCGACAAGGAGCTCCGGCCGCACGGCATCAAGGTCGGCACCATCAATCCCGGTGGCGTGAAGACCGAATTCGCGCTCGGCAAGGGCCGCAGCGAAGAGAGCGTCGCCCAGTCGGCGATGCTGGAAGCCGAGGATGTGGCGGCGGCCGTGCTGTTTGCCTGCACCCAGCCGAAGCACTCGCGCATCATCCAGGTGCAGATGCGCACCATGGCCGAGGGACTGTGCTGAGGCGGGGGCGACATCGAACTGACGGAAGGACGCGCAGCAATTCGTGCTCATATTGGTGAGCACGATAGATAAACGGTGTCATCCCGGCGAAGGCCGGGATCCACTCTCCTGGCGACAGGCAGACGCGGCGCGGCCCAATACCAAGAGATGCCGCCCTTCAACGTTGAACCGATAGTGGATCCCGGCTTTCGCCGGGATGACACCGTGGCACGCTTCTCCAACTCACTAGATGCCTGCCAATAGAAAACGGCCCCGCCTTGTCGACGGGGCCGTTTCTCATTCAGAGCTCAGCTAGAGACCGCGTCAGTCGCGCGGCTCCCACACTTCCGGCGAACGCTCCAGGCGCAGTTCCAGCATCTGCCGATGCAGTTCCATCTCGCGCGGCAGGCGGCTGTGGAACTTGGCGAAATAGGCCGCCTGCTCCTCAGCTTCGACCAGCCCGATCGCCCGGTCGACGCGAGCGATGGCGTCGTACTTCTCCTTCGGGAAGTCGAGGCCGGTCCAGTTCAAGTCCTGGTAGCGCGGCATCCAGCCATAGGGGCTCTCGACGGCATCGGCGCGGCCCTTGACGCGATCGATGATCCACTCGAGCGCACGCACGTTTTCGCCGAAGCCCGGCCAGATGAACTTGCCGTTGGCGTCCTTGCGGAACCAGTTGACGCGGAAGATCATCGGCGCATGGCTGAGGTTGCGGCCGATCTTCAGCCAATGCGACCAGTAGTCGGCCATGTTGTAGCCGCAGAACGGCAGCATGGCGAACGGATCGCGGCGCATGGCGGCCTGACCGACAGCGGCGGCAGTCGCCTCCGAGCCCATGGTGGCGGCAAGATAGACGCCATGGGTCCAGTTATGGGCCTGGAACACCAGCGGGAACGCCTTGGAGACGCGGCCGCCGAAGATGAAGGCCGCGATCGGCACGCCGGCCGGATCTTCCCACGCCGGGTCGATCGAAGGCACCTGGCTCGCCGGAGCGGTGAAGCGGCTGTTGGGATGGGCGGCGAGACGGCCGCAGCCCGGGGCCCACTCCTGGCCGGTCCAATCGATGAGGTGCGCCGGCACTTCGTCGGTCATGCCTTCCCACCACACGTCGCCGTCGTCGGTCAGCGCGACGTTGGTGAAGATGCAGTTGGCGGTAAGCGTCTTCAGAGCGTTCGGGTTGGACTTCTCGTTGGTGCCCGGGGCGACGCCGAACAGGCCGTTCTCCGGGTTGATGGCGCGCAAATTGCCGTGCGCGTCCGGCTTGATCCAGGCGATGTCGTCGCCGATGGTGGTAACCTTCCAGCCCTTGTAGCTCTCCGGCGGGATCACCATGGCGAAATTGGTCTTGCCGCAGGCCGACGGGAAGGCGGCCGACACGTAGTACTTTTCGCCCTGCGGGTTCTCGACGCCGAGGATCAGCATGTGCTCGGCCAGCCAGCCCTCGTCGCGGGCCATGACCGAGGCGATCCTGAGCGCGAAGCACTTCTTGCCGAGGAGCGCGTTGCCGCCGTAGCCCGAGCCGTAGGACCAGATCTCGCGGGTGTCGGGGAAATGGACGATGTACTTGGTATCGTTGCACGGCCACGCGACGTCGGCCTGGCCGGCTTCGAGCGGCGCGCCGACCGAATGGATCGCCGGAACGAAGTCGCTGTCACCGAGCACGTCCAGCACCTTCTGGCCCATGCGGGTCATGATGCGCATGTGGACGGCGACATAGGCGCTATCGGTGAGCTCGATGCCGATCTGAGCGATGTTGGAGCCGAGCGGGCCCATCGAGAACGGGATCACGTACATGGTACGGCCGCGCATGCAGCCGTCGTACAGGCCGTTGAGCGTCACCCGCATGTCGTCCGGGCTGGCCCAGTTGTTGGTCGGGCCGGCTTCGTCCTTGGTCTTCGAGCAGATGAAGGTACGGTCTTCGACACGCGCCACGTCCGAGGGATTGGAGCGGGCGAGGAAGCTGTTCGGACGCTTCTGCGGATTGAGCTGGGTGAACGTGCCGCTCGCAACCAGGAGCTTGCACAGCGCGTCGTATTCTTCCTGCGAGCCATCGCACCAATGGATGCTGTCGGGCTTCGTCAGCTTGGCTACTTCCTCGACCCACTGAATGAGTCGGGCGTTCTTCGTATGGGCTTGCTTCGCCCAACCGGGCGCATTCGCGACCTTGACGCTTGAGTTGACCATGAGTCTTCTCCTTCGGACTTATCTGCCGTCTTGCAGTGAATAGATGGACGAATGGGCCGAAGCAAAGTTCGACTCATTGATAAAAGTCACGTGTACGTAATAGATTTAGGTCGCGACCCAAATGAGGCACACGTCCTGATGTTGCTCCAGCGGCCATGGCCCACGGCTGACTGAGACGATACGGTCATATTTGCGCATAGGGATGAGCAATAATGGGGCATATTCGAATGGACTGGTGGCAAACGCCGATATCAATCCGTCAATCTACGGATATCGGCGCACGCTCCCCAAGTCGACGGCGGCGCGCGTCTTGCCGAAATCCTGCCGACATATTGCGGTGCAGCAAAGTCGCAAATATTAGTGATCGAACAATAACGGATTGTCGAGCCAATATTAGCGGCGGTCCATGTTCGCACCGGAGCCCGCGACAAATGCGCGCGCCCGGTCGTATCCGGATACCTCGGTTGGGCCTGCCGTCGCCGAACGGCGTTGGCCTCACCAGTCTTGCTGCACTTGGTCTTGCCCCACTCTGGGCATTAGCGTAGCCGCCGAGTATCGTGCGCCCGACGCCGTCGCCCACCGCCCGTCGGACTGCCCGGCATCGGGCGACCGCCCCTGACAGAAAGACCGTTCCATCCGTGATGTCCCGCCAGCGAATTCTCCGCCTCCTCCAACTCCTGATGCTCGCTTGTGGCCTGGCCGCCGCGCTCCCGGCCGGAGCGCGCGATACGCCATCGGCCGCGCCGATGACCCCGGCTGCCACCGCTCCTGCCGCCCCGGCGCCGGCTGCCGCCGCTCCTGCAGCACCCGCGCCGTCGACCCAGCCGTCGACCCAGCCGGCCTCGACCACACCGGCCGCCCCACCGGCCTCGACCACGCCGGTCGTCCAGCCGGTGGCGGTGCGCAAGCCCGACCAAATGCAGACGGCGATCGACGGGCTGAAGGCCGAGATCGACCAGATCGCTGCCGCGCTGCCGCGCCAGGGCTTGAGCGACACCGCGCTCGCCGCCCTTCGTGCCCGGGCCGAAGCGGTCAAGCTCAAGGCCAACAAGATCATCGAGGAACAGTCTCCCGGACTGGCGGCCGCCAGCGCAAGGCTGAAGCAGATCGGTCCCGCCCCCCAGGCCAAGGAAGGCGAGCCGCCGCCGGTCGAATCCGATGCCGTGCGCCTCGAGCGCGACGCCCAGTCCAAGGCGGCCGCGGCAATCGAGGGCCTGATCAAGCAGGCGCAGCTGATCGGGCTCGCCACCGACGACGTCGTCAAGACCGTCTCCGACCGCCGCCGCGCCCGCCTCACCGCGACGCTGACCGAGCGCACCCGTTCCGTGCTCGATCCTGGCCTGTGGCTGGAAGCGGTCACCACCGTTCCACGCACCCTCACCGCGTTGCAGTATCTCGTCGGCGACTGGTTCGGCATGTTGGCGTCGCGCGGTGGCGACGTGGCCGTCGCCCTGCTGGTGTTTTTCTCGTTGGGTGCAGCCGCGGCGATCATACCGATCCGTGCCCGCCTCTACCGCATCGTCGAGCGCGATCCCGAGGCCGACGACGTCCCGCCGCTCAGACGGTCCGCAGCCGCGGCGGCCATCGTCGCCGTCACCGTCGGCGCGCCGGTCGCAGCCCTGCTGGCGCTCTACTTCACCATCCAGGCGCTGGATCTCGGCCGCGACCGCACCGATCAGGCCTTCATCGCCTTTATCGAGAGCGTCGCCCTCGGCAGTGCCATCTACAGCCTGGCCCTGGCGATCCTTGCCCCGGCCAAGCCGCACTGGCGGCTGGTGGCTATCCCCGACCCCTACGCCCATCGCCTGCGCCAACTAATGGTTGTGCTGGCGACCGCCGTGGCGACCGAGCTGTTCGTGATCAGCCTGCTCGAACTCACCGCCACCGCCGTCAGTCTGGAAATCGCGGTCGGCGGCCTGTTGGCGGTCATCGAAGCCGCGATCGTCATCGTTATCCTGCGCACGCTGGCCCAGATGTTCGCCGAACGGGACGACGGCGAAGCGTCCGTGCCAGCCGACAGCCGGCCCAAGCCCAGCATCATCTGGCGCTGGACGCTGCCGTTGGCCTGGATCGTGGCGATCTCCAGCCTGGTCGCCGCCGTCCTCGGCTACGTGACGCTGGCCGACTTCCTGGCATTCGAACTCATCTGGTTCGGCGTCGTCCTCGCCGCGCTGTTCCTCGTGCTGCAGCTGATCGACCAGGCGCTGACCACGCTGTTCCAGCCGGGAACGCCGGTCAGCCAATCGCTGACCCGTTCGATGGGCCTGTCGCGCGAAACGGTCGAGCAGATCGGCGTGGTGCTCTCCGGTGTCGGCAGGTTGGGCGCGATCTTCCTCGCCGCCTATTTCGTCCGCCCGCCGTGGACGGAGTCCTCCTCGAGCGACGTGCTCGCCAACGTCCGTCAGGCCTTCTTCGGCATCAAGATCGGCAGTTTCACCTTCTCCGCCGCAAGCCTCCTCATCGGGCTCGTCACTTTCGGGCTTGGTGTGGCGATCACCCGCGGCATCCGCTCCTGGCTGGATCAGGCGCTGCTGCCGCGGACCCGGCTCGACGCCGGCCTGAAGAACTCCATCAGCACGTCGTTTTCCTACGCCGGCTATGTCGTCGCGGCGATCGTCGCCTTCTCGGCGATCGGCATCGGCCTCGACAACATTGCTATCGTCGCCGGCGCCCTGTCGCTCGGTATCGGCTTCGGCCTGCAGTCGATCGTCAACAATTTCGTTTCCGGCCTCATTCTCCTCGCCGAGCGGCCGATCAAGGCCGGCGATCTCGTCGAGATCGGCGCGGAGAAGGGCTTCGTGCGCAAGATCAACGTGCGCTCCACCGAGATCGAGACCTTCGACCGTGCCAGCCTGATCGTACCGAATTCGACGCTGATCTCCGGTTCGGTGAAGAACTGGATGCACCGCGACCCGTCCGGACGCTGCGTCGTCGATGTCGGCGTCACCTATGACGCCGATGCCGAACAGGTGAGGAAGATCCTGCTTGCGGCCGCCGAGGACCACCCGCTCGTCACGCGCCTGCCCGGACCGGCCGCCTTCCTCGTCGGCTTCGGTGAGAGTGCCTTGGCATTCCGGCTGATCTGCGCGGTCGAAAACGTCAGCGATGCCTTCGGCGTCGAAAGCGACCTGCGCTTTACGGTACTGGGCCGGCTGAAGAAAGCCGGCATCGACATCCCGGTGCCGCAGCGCGAGATCTCCGTGCGCCAACTGTCCGGACTTGAGGCATTGATCACCGCGGAAGCCGCTCGCCGCCAGCCGCCGGCCGAGAGCTGACGCCAACGCCCCGAGGCGAAGCGCAACCGGCCGACACGATCCGAGCCTCAGGCCAGAACGGGATAGCCGGCGATCAACGCGTCGTGCTGCATCTGGATGCAGCCGATGTAGTCGGAGAACTCGAGCGGCGTGAACCCGTCGATCATCAGCCGGCCGCGCAATTCGGCGATACCTGCATCCTCGGCAACTTCGGTCAGCGCGCTTCGGATGAGCGCCACCTGTTCGTCGCTCGCCGAACCGTGCGTGATCAGCGGCAGGCTGGGGGTCGGGGCGGTCGACGTGACGATCGTGAGCCGGCTGAACAGGTCGGGATCGTCGCGCTCCACCGCCTGCAACACCACGCAGTCGATGGCGGCCACGTCCGCCCGGCCGCTGAGCACGTAGTCGATCGAATTCAGATGCGAGCCGGTCTCGATGGCGCCGGCAAAGAAGCGGCCGTGGCTGGCCATCGGCGCCACCAGCGCCCGGAATGCATTGTAGCCCGAGTGCGAGTCCGCCGAGTTGTAAGCGGCACGCCGGCCGCGGAACTGCTGCAGCGTCCGGTACTGCTCGTTGCTGCGGGCAACGACATAGGAGCGGTACAGCGCCCCGTCGCAGCCATCGGCGGCATAGTTGAAGGCCCCCAACACCCTGACCGCGCCGTTCAAGCCCAGCACCAGCGGGTAGCCGCAGGTCTGGCTGACGAGGAGGTCCTCC